>NZ_RZPQ01000034.1:0-18415 GCF_003999135.1 Mesorhizobium sp. M7A.F.Ca.CA.004.06.1.1
ATCCTGCGTCCTTCAGATTCTTCCAAGCAACATCATGGAAGGCGCGGGAGCGGTTGTTGGTGCCCATGCCGTCGATCTGAGCAACGACGAAGCCCAGCTGCGTGAGCGGCTCTGTCCACCGCGAGAAGGATTTTGGGACGAAGGAGCCGTGGGGTCCAGCATAGATATTCTCCACAACCGGGTATTTCTTCGTCGGGTCGAAGTTGGCTGGCAGGTGGAGCACGCCCCAGATGTCAGTTTTGCCGTCGCGCCCCTTGGAATGGAAACTGAGCGGCGGCTGCCAGCCTGCGGCGACGAGCTCAGAAATGTCGGCCGTCTCGATCTGCTGGAGCTTGGCATTGTCGCTGGCGCGGTAGAGTGCCATGCGCGGGGGCAGATCGATGCGTGACCAGAGATCGACATAATAGCGCCTGTCAGGCGAGAACTCGATATGGTGGTTGGCCGGTTCGGGCGTCAGTGCAGTCAGTCCCTTGCCGTCAAAGCCGATGCGGTAAGCATGGACCCAATAGGGGTCCTCCTGCGAGTTCATCCCGCTCGCCTCGAACCAGATCTGACGCTTGACCGGATCGACATGGTTGACCCTCCGGACGACCCACTCACCTCGCGTGATCTGGTTTTCGAGCGCGCCTGTCCGGCCGTTGAAAAGATACAAATGCTCATACCCGTCGCGCTCTGATGCCCAGATGATCTCCTTCCCGTCATCGACATCGTAACGGAAGATTTTTCCGGCATCCTCCTGGCCATGCCCCAGCGGCAAATAATCAACGAATGTCTCGCTGGTCTCATCGATCAGGGAGCGCCCGCGGCCCGAGGCGGCGTCTACCTCGACCAGGCGATAAAGCTGATGCCCGCGCTGGTTATATTCGAAAGTGAAGCCGCGGCTGTCCGCCCACCACCGGAGAGGGGAAAGTTCGAAGACGTTCGAGAAGAGGGCACCGTCAATCACGATCTGGCGCCGGCCGGCAATGTCGAACAGGACTGGCTGGGGCAGCGGAAGGACATCGCCCGGCCTGGGATAGAATTTTGTTGAATATTCCCGCTCCAACTGGTCCGTCGAAGAATTGAGGTAGCGGACCTCTCGCCTATAGCCGGGGCGAACAAGGTAAGCGGCGAGGTGGCGCGAGTCCGGCGACCAGCTCAGCGTCGAAAAGACGTAGCAATTGCCTTCGGCTCCGTCCCGGCTCAGAGGAACATCCTGCAATCCGTCCTCGCTGCGCAGGAAAACGTTGCAGTTCTTGATATAGGCGATCCATTTGCCGTCGGGCGACGCGTTGCTCTTGTCGGGGTTGTTCTCCGCTGGCGGCGTGTAGCGGTGGCTGAGCTCCCTACGGTCCCCTTTCCTTGCATCGAATGTGGTGCTGGTACAGTCATAGCTTGCAAGGTCGCAGCTCCACCGGGTGTCTTCAATCTGGAAGTCGAGCCTGCGACCATCCTCACTCAGTTCGAAACGGTCGAACGGAAGATTGCCGGCTTGATAGCTCTCATGGCTCACCTTGTTTAGCGCTGCCGCCAGACGCGCCTGATCGAAAGCGGGCCGCTTGAAACCCGTGGCAGCATCGACCTGCATGAACTGCTGCTCGCCGTGGCTAGTCCGGCGGTAGACGAAGGCTTCACCCCCGGTCAGCCAGAAAGGCATTTTGGGGACATTGACAGTGAGCCCGCCATATCGTTCGTTGATCGTAAGTGCGCGCTTGAAATCGGCCGGCGCTAGCGTCGGGTGTAAACTTTTCGAACCCTTGGCCAGCGTCTGAGTTGCCGATCGCCATGCGGCGCGCGTCAAAGCGCCGATCCTGGACATACCTGTTCACTTCTTTCGGTTTTCGGAATGCTAATTTTGAAGTTGGGTTCTCGTCGCCGGTCTGCAGCAGCGCCGAAGCGTCGCCTTGGAGGAGAGCCAGCACGCGGGTGCAGCCAGGCACGCGCAACAGGGGCGCTCCTTGGACATCCAGGCACTGGTTCGGGTGCCGATTGAAGAGTTGGCGTCCGCCGCCGAAACAACCAGGAAAGAGCGTCCATGCAGCCCTGACGCGACTATTTCCCCGCGAGTATGGCCGCTTGCTTTTCTGCATCATCTGAAAGGTCCTGCTCTAGTCGGGCCGGATGTCACCCCGGCAGAAATCATTGTGCTATTTCGACAATCTCCGAGCGATTGCCGCCGGCCCATGACGAGGTTTACCGATAGGGCGCAATATGCGTGCCAAAGGAAAAGCGGTTTAAATACACGGCAATCCGCCTATGTCGCATCCCCAACATCGTCGCACACCGGACAATGCCGGACGAAATTGTCCCGGGGCGTCAAATTGGTTTGATGGTGACCCAAGGAGTTCTGGCTTTATCTGAGGCGTTCGGCCTTTTTCGAAAGCCGGACTCTTCGCGCGTTTCCGACGGCCCGAAGCGCCTGATCAAAGCTGACGGCATTCCCGGGTCTTGGCCTTGCCACAGCAGCACCTGCTGCATCAATTCCGACGGACGCTGTAGAACACCTGCAACACACGGCCCGCAGCAATTTCTCCGGCGCAACGCTGGGGCGACCGCCTTTGGCACTGCAGGCGTACATGCCGGAAAGGATGCCGTCTAGCCGCACCAGCGCTCCATTGATCATCAGCCGGTGCGGGCACCAGGATGACCGGCTGGAACGAAATCTTCCAACCGCTTCATCGTGAACAGCTGCTCCATGAACACATCGCTCCCGTCAATCGAGCCGTCTCGCCAGGGGGATCAATAGTCTGTCTTTGGCGTAGGTATTTCAGCAGCCTGCTGTTAGCGTGCGGACGACGCCGACATCAACCGGCGGACAAATGCGACGAGGGCAACAAGCGCGCCTGACGCAACGCCGCCAGATCAGCCGAGCCCGTGCAGAAGCAGGCGACGGCCAACTGGCGGATGACGATCTCGAAATGCGCGACAACGGCCCCGGTGGACACTGTCGCCGCGCCCAGCACGCTGGCCGCCTGCCCGGCGATGTCCGCGCCCAGGCGGATGGCCTTGGCCACGTCGACGCCATCGCGGATCCCGCCCGACGCGATCAGCTTCACCGTTGGCAGCGCCCGACGCACCGCCTGCACGCTGGTCAGGGTGGAATCCCCCAATCGGCGAATGACATCGCCACTGCACGGTCGGCGGCATTGCGGGCGCGCTCGCCCTCCACTGCGGCCCAACTGGTGCCGCCGGCGCCGGCGACATCGATTACCGCCACGCCCGCCTCGACGAGCGCACAGGCACCGAGGCGGACAGGCCCGCCCCCACTTCCTTGGCCACCATCGGCACGCCCACGATGCGCGCGGCGCCAGCGATCAGCGCCAGGACGCCGCGCCAGTTCGCGGTCGCCCTCCGGCTGTACCGCTTCCTGCAGCGGATTGAGATGGACGATGAGCCCATCGGCCTCCAGCGCGTCCACCGCGCGACGCGCCAGGTCCAGGCCGTCGGCCTCCCGCAGTTGCGCGGCGCCGATATTGGCCAGCAAGGGAATGTCTGGCGCCAGGCGGCGCAGCGCGCGCGTTAGCCCCTGGGAGTTGCGGGATTGCAGGCTCACACGCTGCGAACCGCACATGGCGATCCCCAAGGCTTGCGCTGCCTCGCTCAAATGCCGGTTGATGGCCTCGGCCCGTGGCATGCCGCCGGCCATAGAGCTGATCAGCAGCGGCGCGCGCATAGCCTTGCCCAGCAGCGAGGCGCGCAGGTCGATCTGCGTCAGGTCCAACTCGGGCAGTGCGCAGTGTTCGAAATGGATGTACTCCCAGCCAGCGGCCACCGTGGCCGGCGCCGTTCGCCGATCCAGCACGATGTCCAGATGTTCGTCCTTCCCCGGCTCAGGGCGGTGTCGCTCATGCTCGCTCCATCCGTAGCAGCGGGCGACGGCGTTGCGTCGGATCGAACCGACGGCAGCGCGCCCAAGCCGCCGCCTCCGGCGCGTCCAGGCCGACGCACGCTGGCCTCCCCCTGCAGCGTCGCTGCGATAGCGGCTGGTCGAAGTCTGGTAGTACTGCGCGCGGATCGCCGCCATCGCCTCGATCAACGGTCCCCACGGCGCGGGAAAGCATTCTTCCGCCATCACCCGGTGCAGCATGCGCGTATGGCCGGCCAACTCGTCGTTGAGGAACTCAACCACAGGCATAGCCGGATAGCGCTGCAGAAGCAGGATCGCCGCGTTATCGCCGGCCGACCTGTCCTTGTCGCGTCCATGCAGATCGTTCTGCAGGCGCCCTATCACTGAGATGAGCCGCAGGACCTGGCGAAACGCTGGACGCGCGCGCAAGGTCGCCATGTCCAGCCCCCACAGCAGCGACAGGCAACAGAACACGGTCCCGTAAGCGATCGAATCGATGCCGTTGTGCAGGTACTCGGCGTAAGACCAGCGTCGCGCCCCTGCCGCCTGCGCGTGTCCGGCGCGCAGCGCCGCGCAGTAGCACCGGGTATAGTCGAGAAGCCGAGCATAGTCGTGACGATCGTAAGCGAGCGCAGCCAGCGAAGCGCGCAGCTGAGCGCAGCCCTCGAATCCGGAGAGCACGCACGGTACGCCGTGCCCCAGCGCCTGCTCCAGGGCGGCGAGCTGCTCCGGCGCGATCAGGCCAACGTCGTTGCAATCGTCTAGCCAGAACAGCAGCGCCAGTTCGCGATAGAACGCCACGATCAGCGTTTCGTCCTGCGGATCGCGGCCGGTGCGGGCGCTGGTGTCGCGCAGGCTCGGGTGAATGCGTTGCAGGATATACTGGCCGCCCCTTACCGCTTCCTCAGCATGCTCATCCGCGAAACCGGTCAGGGCACGCCCCCACTCAAGCACCTGCTGCAGCGCGCGTTCGGTCTGGATCATGGCGCCGCCCCTGCTCCCTCGGCTACGACGCGCCGCCCACAACGAAGCGCCAGCCACAACCCGGCGAGACCGCATCTCCGCGCCATAACGGCGATCGCGAAGTTATCGATCCGATTGCCAGTTGCTGATGCAAGCTCTTGTGAACGGCCGTTAGGACCGGCCCGCAGCCTCGCCGGCAGTATCGAGCAATCCGCTTGCGCCGGCTCGCCATAGCAGGCGAGGACGGCAAGGTCGCCGGCGGCAAACGCACGCGAGCACATTGCAAGCGACATCCGCGAACGCGGCGCCGACTGGTCAGCCTCCGCCTCGGTGCCCGCATATGTCCGCGAGTCGAGCAGCGCCTTCGCCACGAAATGAGCAGAACGCCTTACGAGCATCGACCGCCGGCTGCTGCGCATGGGCGATGATGAGGCATGGTCTCGCAGCGGACCCGTTCCGACAGATGCTGCACCAGGGACGAGGCGACCTTATCCAACAAGGCACCACTTGCGCTGTTTGTGGAGACGAGCGTCGGCTGCATCCATGCGGCTGCTTGAGTGGTGAAGACTCTGAACGACGGTTCCTACGGCGCTGCCGGCGCAATCGGCTGCTTGGGGGACGCGTGACGCAGTCAAAGCTCCCCTTGCCAAGCACGGAGCAGGCGAGTGAGAGAGCAGATGAATAGGCGTGTCGCCAATATTTTTGCATTGCTCTAATCGATTATAGTTGTGAGGAGCAATTTGAGACCATTTACTTGCGGCTCAAGTCACCCATAAAAGAAAGCAAGCACCGATTCGGTAGCTTATCCCCTGTCTTTCGCGTACTCGCGGCCGTGGCGCCGGGTGAACGATTGAAGACCGCCGGTCTCACTCGCAGGTGGGCGCCAGGGCGTGGGGCGGTTGGCAAGCCACAGGAGTAGGACAATGTCGAAGGATTCGGGTAAGGGCGATAATCACGGCGGCGGACCGGGCAAGATCGAGATCACGGTGGTGGTGAACGGCCAGCCCACGCAGGTCGAAGCCAATCCCAACCAGCCGCTTCACGTCATTCGTACCAAAGCCCTTGAGAACACGCAGAATGTCGCCCAACCAGCCGAGAATTGGGAATTCAAGGATGAGGCCGGCAACTTGCTCGATGTCGACAAGAAGCTTGGCGACTTCGGTTTCCCGAATACTGTGACCCTGTTCCTCAGCCTGAAGGCGGGCGTCGCAGGTGCCTAAACACCAAAGTGTGGATCCGGAGGTCTCCCGAGCGAAGTTTGATCGGGAGATCGGCCGGTTCCGGCCATATGCTGATGTCTATCGGGCTCAGGGCTGCTTCTTGATCGAGGCGACCTTTCCGCGCGCTTTCTTCATTTTCGCCAGCCCCAAGTTAAAGCCACGGGTGGTCAGCGCAGCGAGCGAGGTCGACTTCACCGACTACGACTTAAGACCACCGTCCGTGGTCTTCGTCGATCCGTTTACGCGTCATCCGATTGCCCGGAAAGATCTATACCTGAAAATGCTTAGACGTCCGCCGCTGCCCGGAACGCCGCCGGAGATGATAGGAGCTCTCATCCAGCAGAACGCCGTGCCGCTGACGGACTTCATCCAGGCCAACAGTCCCGAGGACGAACCATTCCTGTGCATGGCGGGCGTCCGGGAATACCACGACAATCCAGCCCATTCAGGTGATCCATGGCTGCTTCATCGGGGTTCTGGCGAAGGCTGTTTGGCCTTCATCCTGGACAAGATCATCAAGTACGGAATCGTTCCTATAGAGCAGTTGCAGATTCAACTCCAACCGACAATCGTAGGAATGGTGGTATCCCCTCAGGCGATACAAGAATGACTGGTTTGAGAGATGTAACGATCGTGACTCTCCCGCGCGGCTGCATCTCGACCACGCATGGGCATCTGCGCTCAGTTGGTCGCGAGGGCAATGAGGGGATGGCGCTCTGGGTCGGCGTTCAGCAAGAGCGGCACTTTGCCGTAACAGAGACGGTTATCCCGGCGCAGCGTCACATTCGGACAAACGATGGCGTTTGCGTGATCGTTGCGGCCGAAGAACTGCACCGGCTCAATGTCTGGCTCTACAAAAGCGGCCTGAAACTCTTGGCCCAGATTCACAGCCATCCGGGCCGCGCCTACCATTCGACGACGGACGACGCTTATGCGGTTGCTACCACGGTTGGGTGTCTGTCGCTGGTCGTGCCGAATTTCGCCCGCGAGCCTTTCGATTTTGCTCGGGTCGCCGCCTATCGGCTTGACGAAAAGGCCAAATGGAATGCGCTCCCTCCCGCGGCACTGTCGCGAATGATCATGATATCGAGTTGAACAATGGCATTCGCTAACTTCATCGATCGCGCCGCCACGGCGGCATCTCAGGTCCTGGCCGATTTTCATCTGGGAGACTTCAAAGCAGCTCTTGAAAAGCAGGTCGTGGCAGTCGCCTTCGACCATCAGGCCGCTTCCTGCGCCGAAGGCCAGGCGACACTAGATCTTGCGGTGAGATTGCTCGCTAGGCTCTACCCGGTTCTGGCGATACTCCCGCTGGACAGCGCGGCGAGCTCTCAAGCCCAAGCGCTGGAGCGCTTGGCAAAGTCGATCAATCCAAAAGTCGGCATCCGGCGTTCCGGCAAGTCTGCCACCGTCTGCGTCGTTGCAGGGGTAACGCGCCCATCACTCCGGTGCCCGATCTTTTTCGTGGGATCGGACGGTTGGGCGGCAAAGCTGTCGCGTACGGACCCGGTGGGCTCTGGCCCAAGTCTGCTGCCTTATGGAGCTGGCGCCGCCAGTTGCTTCGGCGCCGCCAACGTCTTTCGAACTATCTTCGCTGCCCAGTTGACCGGCGCCGAGTTGGACGAAACCATCGACCTCTCGCTATGCAGCTACGACAAGACCAAAGCCGGAGAGCCTGGCCCGATCGACTTCCCAGTCGACCTTGGCGAAACCCACCTCGTTGGGCTCGGTGCGATAGGCCATGGCTCGCTTTGGGCGCTAGCGAGACAACCCGATCTCAAAGGTCGTCTGCATGTAATCGATCACGAAGCGATCGAACTCTCAAACCTGCAGCGCTACGCATTGGCTGGCCAGGCGGAGATTGGTATGTCCAAAGCGGTTCTTGCAGCCACCGCCCTTAGATCGACTGCCCTTGAGGTCGAGGCGCACCCTCTGACGTGGGCAGAATATGTTGCGCGCCGGGGCAATTGGGTCTTCGACCAAGTGGGTGTGGCGCTTGACACCGCCGCCGACCGTCTGGCTGTCCAAGGTGCACTGCCGCGATGGATCGCAAACGCTTGGACGCAGGAGCACGATCTCGGTATCTCCCGGCATGGTTTCGATGACGGCCAGGCTTGCCTTTGTTGCATGTACCTGCCATCCGGAAAATCCAAGGACGAGCACCAGCTGATTGCCGAGGAACTCGGAATACCGGAAGCACACGAGCAGGTGAAAACGCTCCTGCAGACCAATGCCGGAGTTCCCAACGACTTTGTAGTTCGCGTGGCTACAGCGATGGCTGTGCCGTTTGAACCGCTAGCCCCGTTTGTTGGCCAGCCCCTGCGCTCCTTTTATCAGCAGGCTATCTGCGGCGGTCTGGTGTTCCAGCTTAGCGAAGGAAGTCGCCGCGTTCGAACTGTGGTTCCGATGGCCTTTCAGTCGGTGCTTGCCGGGATTATGCTTGCCGCGGATTTGGTCAAACATAGTGCGGGGTTTCCCATGAGCCCGACGACGAGCACTCGGGTGAATCTTCTGCGCCCCCTTGGCTCTCACTTGCACGATCCGAAGGCCAAGGACTCCAGCGGCCGCTGCATCTGTAGCGACGACGATTTCATTGCCGCTTACAGGCGCAAATACGGCGAGCGCGTTGATCAGGTAAGCGATGTCTCGGCCGCCTAAGCAGACGCGCACCTCTCTGTAGACGCAGGGGGCGCGGCTTGTGGGCGTGACCATGGGCGCCATTATGACACGCTTGGCCCGCTCCTTTGGCGGCCTATCGTCCTCCGCGCATGATCCCTGTTGCCGACGTGATGATCCAGCACCAGCCGCCATGGCACCAGAGGCTGGTCAAACCTCCGTTGTTGGCCGGTTTGGACAGTGCTGCATCAGGTCTCGACCGACGTCTCGACAGTCAGGGCTGCTTCGACGGGTGTGAAGATGTCAACATCGACCCCAGGCGCCCGAATCGTCACAATCAGGGCGTACCGAGCCAGAGCGTCGACGCGTTCCAGGTAAGGCTTCTCCTTCCACCAGCCCCCGACCGGGAACACGCCGATCGCGTCACGCTCGGCGAGATCGGCGGCGCTGCCCGACCAGAAATCGGCGTGCAACGAGCCGCGATCGCGGAAGGTGCCGAGCAGCCACTCTTCTCCGCCTCCAGCAGGCGCCCCTTCCTCCTCGTCCCGAGCGGCCTGATTGATGCGGGCTCGGAATTCGTCGACTGTCTCGGTCGCTGACTTTACTCTGAACCGAAGACCATGGGACGCGTAACGATGCCGGCGGGTCCATCCGCGTTCACCGGGGTTGGGTTCGATGAAATAGGACAGCGTGACGCGGAGCTCGACCTGGGCAGCGCCGAGCGCCGCGAGCTGCTCCTTCGGCCAAGGCAGGCGATGCAGCTTCATGTCACGCGTTTTGGCAGCCGCGCCGCCCTCGCGCTGGAAAGGCTGAAGCTCATCTTCAACGATAAGCGTGAGGTCGTTCACCGTTGACAGAAGCGCGCGCCCAAGATCTGGCACGCCGTAACCATAGCGCCGCACGAGCGCCTGGATCTCGCCCTTCGCTCCGTTGCACGCATCGATGCGTGCGCGCATCGCCGGAGTCCATTCGGCCGAGTGGACGATCAGGGCGCGAACCGTTTCAGGCCACAGCTCGGGGCGCGCTGATAGAATCAGTCCCGCCATCCGTGCGGCATGGGCCGTTGCCGCGCTCGTATCTCCGAGGGTGGTGAAGTGGCGCAGTTCGGGTCGATAGAAAGTGGTCAATATCTGCAGATCGTCGATCGGCTCGCCAGGCAACACACCGTCATGGGCGAGATTGCCGCCTTCGAAGACGACCTCGGGCTTCACCGGCCACTGCCTGTCCCAAACGACCGAAGTGCGACTGCGCGGCGAGAGCTCGCCGACCGGCGCGATCGGAGCGTAGCCCGCAAAGTCGGTGTCAATGATATCGACCTTTTCTGTGAAAGCGCCGACCGTCAGCGCATTCCAGGCCTGAGAAGGATCATCGACTGCTTCCAGATCGTTGCGCGTCAAATGCTCGGCCGGCATGAGGTCATCGCCGATGTTGCCGGCAGAGAGAACGATCAAGCGTCGCTGCTCCTCTTCGAAACAGAGTTGGTCGATAGCGGCAGACCACGATGTGGGCCTTCCACGCGCCGGACTGGCGCTTGTCACAGCCATTGCGATCGCGCGGCGGCGCTCCGGCGCCTGCACCTCGGCGCGGGCGATCGCTTCCGCGGTGATCGCGCCATAGAGTTCTGGATCGTTTGCCTCGTCTTCTGGCGGAAGGATACGGACACTCTCCAGCCGAAAGGGCAATGGAACTGGATCGCCTCCGACCAGGAGCGGGACCAGATCACCGTACAGGCCGACACCTGCCATTCGCGTCCCGTGGCCGCTCCACGCAGGTGTGTCGTCGCTGCCCCATGCCGGTTTGACGGTGTGCCAGTCTTCAACGGCAAGTGCGGGTTCGATCAACGGGTGGGTGCGACGTACGCCGCTGTCGAGAATGCAGACCGCAATATCGGATTGAGGCGGTCTGACGCGCCCGAGAAGCTCGTCGCTCCAGTCCCTTTGCTCCGCGCCACCAAGGCCCATGAAGAAGGACGGCGTATCCTTCGCGCGCCGCAGCTCGGCGACGACATCGCTGTGCGCAATCATGCGGTCGAGCATTGCCGTGCTGGCGAGTGCCAGCATGACCACCCGCTCCGGAAACCTGACCGCATGCGTGCGCAAAGTGATGTTCAGGGCTTCGGCAATGTGCTCGAAGTTCTCGCGGCGACCGTCGCGCAGCCAGACTTCCCACCACACCTGCTCGTCAGCGGCCTGGGGGAAGAGGTCGTCGTGGTCGGTAAACAACGATCGTGCAGTCGCCAGCCTGACTGTCTCCATGCGGGAGACGAGCGGCTCGTTGCGCGGTCTGCCGCGGTCAGTGTCAACGTCTCGATACGCCTCGACTTTCCGCAAATAATAGGCTTGCGCGCTTTGCGGCAGGAACACCGACGCTGTGATGGGAGCACCGGGTTGAGTTGGCTCATGGACGGCGACCAGCTCCATGTGCCGGCGACGATCGGCCAACTGGTCGAGGGCCGCCCGTCCGGACATGGGCAGATCGATCTCGAGGTAAAAGCCAGGCGTGCCGACCGACAGCTGGGGGTCACGCGCCGCAATCTGCTGGCGTGCACTTTCGACCGCTTGTTCGATGGATTGCGTCAAGGCCGCAGCATGCGACGCCCGATCACGCGCCGGCAGCGGCGGTGCATGTATAAGTTGGTTGGGCCGCCGATAGGCTTCCCGAATGCCGTTGTTGCGAAGGTGGATATGGGCGCGGTCGCGCGGAAAATCGTCTGCCATTATGATCTGTGCTGTCGCTACTCAGACAGCGAAGCCTGCCGGCGTTCCTTCAGAGCGTCGATGAGCGCTTCCGAGGTGATCCGCTTCCCCCCCCGCAATATGATGGTTTTTGCAGCGTCGTCGGCCGCGCGGGTGATCTCGGCCTGCGACAGTCTCTCTGCCTGAGAGATCGCCTCGTTCCAGGCAAGCCCTCTGGTGTCGAAGCGGTCGAGTCGAGCCCGAAGCAGCGCCTCGATAATCGGCCGATCGGGCACGGCGTATTCGATGACATCGTCGAAACGGCGGAACAAAGCTCTGTCGAGCAGCTCGGGATGATTTGTTGCCGCAATAATCAGGCTGTGGCTGTCGTCTTGCTCGAGAAACTGCAGAAACGAATTCAGCACGCGCCGAATCTCGCCAACATCCTGGCGTTCGCCTCGACGCGCGCCGATGGCATCGAATTCGTCAAAGAAGTAGACGCCCCGCGTCGCCTGCATTGCATCAAAAACAAGCCGCAGCTTTCCGGCAGTCTCTCCCATGAACTTGGTGATCAAACCATCGAGGACGATCATGAAAAGGGGCAGATGAAGCTCCCCGGCCAATGCCGATGCGGTCATCGTCTTGCCTGATCCTGGCGGGCCGACCAGAAGCAGTTTGCGACGGGGAACAAGCCCGTGCTCGCGCAAGCTTGCTTGTTGGCGCTGCTCTCCCAGCACGCGGTGCAGGCGCGAGCGCAGACTGTCCGGCAAAATCATGTCCGTCAGTCGCAGGTCCGGATAGCGCACATGCAGGAGGCCTGCGAGTTCGCCCTTTGGCTGAAAAAGGGGAACCGGCCGACTGCTCTTGGCAATCCGGGCGTCCCTGCTCTTGGCTGCGTCGACCAGATCCTTGAGCTCCTGAGCAAGCTTGCCATGGCCTTGACGTGCCTCATGCGCAGCAAGCTGCATCGCGATAGAGAGGAAACGATCCTCGTCGCCGGCAATGTGGCTTTTAAGCAGCGTCACGATATGGCGGGCCGTGGTCATGGCTCTCTTCTGGGGTATCCGTTTACTTGGCGAAGCGCATGCAACCTAAACGCTTTCAACGGCGATTTGTAACGCGCAATGGTGTTTTTTCTCTTGTCGATGTTCGCCCGTGGCAACTTCAGCGGTGAACTGTTGCGCCGCGGTCATAGGCCAGCCGGAATAACGCCGGCCAGCAGACAACAGTCCGCATCTTCGAGCGCTCGAAGTCTGGCCACTCACGCAGCGTGTCGGGTCCGAACGCTCCAAAGCCGCCCCGCCTGGCAGGTCCATGCGACCGATTGCGGGCGTGCGGCCATAAGGTCTACGCGGGCTCGCATGGCTGCCCGCGCCGCTGGCTAAAAAGCTGTACACCATCTCACGAAACACCAGGTCCGCTCCTTTGCCGGCCGACGGTCCATGAAATCCCCTCCCCACTCACGACACCGGAGACCTCCTTGCCCACATGGCGCTCAAGCACCGGCCGCCATGGCACCAGCGTGAACTCGCGCGACTTTTCAACGACGGCATATTTTCCGCTGGCAAGCTCGACGGAGCGGCGGAGCGTACCCTCTACTCGTCCTCCGGATCGCGCTTCGGCATAGGGCAGGCCAAGTTCCTCCGACAGTTGGCCAGCAACACGGTTCAGTTCTCGCTGGCGCAGGATCGAAAGCATGTTGGCTCGATAGACGATCCCATCCTGTTCTTTATGCGCGAGGCCTTGCGCGATCAGCCACTGCCGCCGGCGAGCTTGCGCCTCTCTCACGTCGCGGCCGAAGCCGGATCCGTGCAAAGGCTCGGGTCTATCGGCAACCAGCTCCCGGTCGAGCCAGGTGGCGCCGTTGAAGCTGACCTGTCGCTCCAGCGCCATTGAGGAGAGCTTGTCGGCAACGACAGGCTCGGCCCTGGCCCGCTGGCCCTCATAATTCGCGACGCGATCGAGATGGTCCGGCGCGATGAGCCAGGTGCCGTTCGGCTCTCGCTCGACGCCGCCGGTCGCGCGGCGGATCGCCTCCAGCCGCCGCACATGCGTTCGCGCAAAGCTCTCGGTGGCGGATGGGTCATGCTTCAGGTGCATATCGACGTCGTAACGGCCGCCATGCGCGGCGGCGATTTCGGCGATGGTACGATCGACCTGCCTCGGCTCGGTGTTCCTTGGCGCGACACGCACGATGCAGCCATTAGGCATCGTTTCCATCGCCTCGCCTCTACCGATGTTGATCCAATGGCTCTTACCGTCGACGGCGTCGACGATCATGTAATGGCGGTCATTGATCTCGTCGGCCAGTCCACGCGCGACAACGCGACCGACGAGAGACTGGACGGGCTCGCCGGATCGATCGTGGATCACCCAGTCGGCGGCCCTGCGGGCAAGCCCCTTGCCGGTCAGTTCGCGGTGCATGGTCTTGATGATGTCGCCGCGTTCGCCGGTGCGGCGCAGCGTGGCTTCGAGCTCATCGTCGAGGCGCCAGGAGCCAGCGCCGACCTCCGCGGCCAGACCCATCCGCTCGAGCTTGCGCAGCCGTCCCTGGTGCAGCGTCTGGCGAATGGCGTCGGGACCGCCCGGCGAGACCAGGCCGTCATCATCACGCATGCTGAGCAGCCGACGGTCGATGCTGGTGAAGCGTTCCTGCTCCATTTCCCGGCGCAGGCGAAGCTCAATCTCGCGGTCGGTTCGCGGACCGAGATCGAGGCTGACCAGCTCGGCCGCCCGCTCGCGGATGCCAGATGAGATATATTCGCGCGCGATGACCAGGTTCTCGCCACGGTCGTCCCTGCCACGGACGATGATGTGGCTGTGCGGGTGGCCGGTGTTGAAATGATCGACCGCGACCCAGTCGAGCTTCGTGCCGAGGTCTTCCTGCATCTGCGCCATGAGCCGCCGCGTCAGCGCCTTGAGGTCGTCGTACTCGATGCCGTCTTCGGCAGCGACGATGAAGCGGAACTGATGGCGGTCGCCGTCCGCGCGATCGATGAACGCCTTGCCGTCGACGCGGCCGCTGTCGGCGCCGTAGAGCTCGCCAGGTTCACCTTCGCGGGTGACCCCGTCGCGCTGAAGATAGCGTAGATGGGCACGCGCCCCGTCCGCGCCCTTGCCGGCGAGCTTGACGACCCGCGCCTTGACGATCACCCGGCGCTGGCGGAAGGCGGCATACCGGTCGCGCGATTTCAGCAGTGCGGCGGCCGCCCCGCCGCGCCCTGTCCGGCTTCCTGTGAAGCGACCACCGCGTTGCGGCCGGCCGCCAGCCCGGTTGATCGCCGCACGAACCTGGCCGGCATAGCGTTTGCCGGCCTTCGAGCCGCGCGACCCGATTTTGCCGAGCTTCGGCCTGAACTCGTCATCCTTAATGCGAGCCTCCCAGACATATCAAGCAAAATCAGACACTTACACGTCCAACCCTCTTGGCACCGGCGGCAGCCTCCCGGAAAAACGATGTGCAGACAAAGATTTAACCGCCTCCTGGAGGCGGTACCTTTATCTTGCCGTACGCGCCCAGCCCCGCCAGACGCGCCCCCGTCCGCCATGGCTAACGCACCGGCTCCTTCGGCTGCGCGCCGTCCTTGCCGAGCGGCACGAAGAGATCGCCGTTTCGCACGCCTGAGTGAACACCGTCATGAATGAAGAACAGCGACCGTCCGAGAGGAGCGATTTGCGCCTTTGGAGCGACAGATTGGCTTTCGAACGCCTCGATGTCGGCCGCCGAAACTCCGGCCGCCTTGAGTTGGTCGAGGTACTCGACGGTCTCTTCTGGCAGCGGTTTGCCACGCTTCAAATGCTCGTCGTAGCGCTCGGGACCGGCATTGTAGGCGCCAAACAGGCCAGGAAATCCGAAGCGGTCATACATGGCACTGAGATAGGCCGTGCCGGCCAGGATATTGTCGCGCGGATCGTGGGGGTTAGGCCCAAGGCCGTGTTCGACCCGCATCTCTTCATAGGTGCCGGGCATCACCTGCATGAGGCCCATGGCGCCAGCGGGGGAGGTGATGGGGCGGCCGCCGCGCATTGTCTTGCCGCCGCTTTCGGCAGCCATGACGGCATAGATCCAGGCTTGGGGAATATGGAAGCGCCGGCTTGCTTCCGATACCAACGTCTGCCACTTTCGCAGCTGCGGACTTTGGGAGATGGCGACCGGCTCAGCGCCGGTCGAGGCGGAACAGGCGCATGGCGCAATGGCGATCATGCCCAACAAGAGGAGGGTCACTCGGTCCATAGTGGTACGAGCCTCCCGATGACATTTTGAGTGGGAACAGGCCCGAAATAGCGGCTGTCGAAGGAGCGGTTTTTGTCGCTGCCGAGCAGGAAAACCTCGTTATCCCCGAGCGCTCGGCAGCCGTTCCACCATGGCAAAGGTCGGCCTTCGGCGTCGATTTTGAGCCGGCGCGCGACGATGTCGCCGCCGATGATGATGGCGTCATTGAAGGCGCAGACATTATCGTCCGGCAGCGCTGCAAGACGTTTTGCCAGCGGCACATTGCGAGGCAGATAGCTGCGCTCGGCGGCGAGATACGCCGCGTATTCAGGCGGGCGCACGAGCACGAGATCGCCACGCGCCAGCGCTCCCGCAGCGATGCGGTAAAGGCCGATCGGCGCGCTGGCCGAGGCGTTCCAGACCAGCCAAGGGGCGGGCTTTCCCAGCGCCGTGAAGCCCAAAAGACCGAGACCGGCCGCGGCCAAGGCGACCGTCTTACGGGCTCGAACACGCCTCAGGCGGCTGCCGATCAGATGGATGGAAGGGCGCCGCCTCATGAACGGCCTCCCGTGCCGCCCTGGCCGGAACCGGCCTTGCCATCGCCGGCGATGGAGTGCTGCGGGTGTCCTTTCGACCAATGGTCGAGTTCGTCGATGTGATAGCGGACATAGCGGCCGTGCTTGCGGAATTTCGGGCCGCCGCCCTTGAGCCGCATCTTTTCGAGCGTGCGCTGGGAGAGCCCGATATAGAAGGCGGCTTGGGCTGTACTGAGAAACGGGCTGCCCTTTTTCGCGCGGGCCGCGCGTTCGTTTTCGTCGTCCATGATGATCCTCGTTTCGCTTCGGACAAGCGAGGGCGACGATGGGCGAGGGAGATCGTCTCGGGGACGGGCGAAGAGTCGGGGGAGAGTTTTCGCCGCCCTTTAGGGCGGACGGGGTTTGGGTGGAACTCCTGGGAATGAGCCCCGCGCCGGGGCTGCGGCGCGAGGCTCTTATCTCGGCCGGTCAGTCGGCCGGGTTCCAGATGATGGCGTAGGTGTCGTGATCGTCCTGGCCGGCGGCGCGGCCGAGATTGGCGTAGAGCTTGCGCGGTCCGAACTCCGGCGCTGCAATCGACAGGCTCACATAATCCTTGCCGGAAGTCTCGCCGGTGCGGATCCAGCCAGCGCCGACTTCGACCCCTTGCGTAAGCACCCGGAAGTCGGGATGGTTATCGGCGCTCTTGGCCTGGTTGGGGACGATATCGATGTCGGCGCGGACGCTGAGCGTCTTGAACTGGCCCTTGTAGGCGCCGTTTTCCTGCTTGTTGACGTAACCGATCGCGGTCATTTCGAAGTCTCCTTTTGTGGTTTCGCCGGGGACCATCCCCTGCGATGGCGCACCGTAATGGGCGCGTCAGGACCGCCTGAATCCGACAGGGCCGCAGCGACAGTGAAGGACCCGAGCGGGCAGCTTTTTTGTGAGCGAAGCGGCGCGAGGAAGCCGCCGCAGGCGGCGGGGAAAAAAGCTGATGGCGCGAGGGTTTCGGGCGGCCGGACCCGCCCATAGGTCGACAAGCCAGCCGCAGGGATGGTCCTTGGAGAGAGCATGGAGACCGCTCGCCAAGTGCGGTCTGTCAGCCAAGCAGGACGCCGGGATGAAACGGCCTGCAAAGATGCTGCGCCCTTATGCCGGATCGAGATCGTGCCAGCGGGTCGGGCGCCAGAGCAGACATCCGGCATGGTGCGATCTATGAAAGCAGGGCTCGCCAGCGGGAATTTGATACGCGAGGGGGCCAAAGTAAGGCTGGATGAGAAGCCGGTGCTACCTGCAGGTCCAGTGTCATGTGGCGGCGCTCGGGAAACCGCTACGCAATGTAACGCGCTCTTATGAGGCGAACAGACCGGCCCCAAAACCGATCGACCGGTGGTCGGCGCGAAACGCGTCATGCCTGTCCGAAAGCTGACAGTGGCAGAAGACGCATGTCGGGTTCCGCACAATTGACCATGCTGGATTTGTGAGGTTTTCAGGGAGAGCCATGCGTTCACTTCCCAGTGAGCTTTGGCACGGCATTTGCTCTTGATGTGGCAACACGGATCGAAGGTTGACTGCATGCACAAGCGCGAGATGAGCAATGCTCTCCTTTCCTGGAGGCTTGGCAGCAGATTCGATTTGACGTTGCGAGGAGCTTCAGCCGCTCGCGGCGGAAGTGATCTCAAATCTGAAGGCACCGTTGGGGCCGCAGCCATCAAACACATCTTTCTCTTTTTCGCAGCTCGTCTTCAACGCGATGCGGACTTCTTCGCGTCGACGGCGGCCGAAGGTGGAGAAGGGGCTCGACTTGCAAAAAGGAGTTGTCAATGACGTCTTACGTTCGCACCAACAGCCCGGCGCAGGTGCGCTCACTGTCCACCTTTGGCAAGCATCTGCAAAGGAGCGTGCTGACGGCGACGCTGCTTGCCGCGGCTTCGACGGGAAGTGAAGCGCAGCCCTATGTTCGTGCTGACGGCAGCACGATTGACGACTTGGAAGCGGCGCGCGCAAGTTGGCGTCATGACGCCGAATTCAATGGAAATGTGGGGCTCGCAGCCATCAACACGGATGCCGCGTATGCGTTGGGTTCCACGGGGAGGGGGCCAGAGCTCCTCGCCTGCCCTCGTCCGTCTTGACGAGTGCCCGATTACAGCCTACCTCACTATCGCGTTAGCACTCGTCCATCGCGAGTGCTAACAAAAACCCCTCAACATCCGCACCAGGGAAAAATCCGAAAATGGCAAAGTCGAAGTTCCGCCCGCTGCATGACCGCGTGGTCGTTCGCCGGGTCGAATCCGAATCCAAGACCGCTGGCGGGATCATCATCCCCGACACGGCAAAGGAAAAGCCGCAGGAAGGCGAGATCATCGCCGTCGGCTCCGGCGCTCGTG
>NZ_RZPQ01000350.1:0-5992 GCF_003999135.1 Mesorhizobium sp. M7A.F.Ca.CA.004.06.1.1
TCTGTGTAGGCATCGATGCCGTTGTTGCTTGCCCCAGTCACCAAGCCCGTCGCCGTAACGCTGGTGAAGCCTGTGCCGTTGTTGGTGACGGCGATGCCGCCCTTGCCGCTAACCGCCGCGGCACTCACCGTCAGGTCGGTCGCCGTGGTGCCGTTGGTGGCATAAATACCGTCTTCGCTTGAGCCGGCTACGGCAGCCATCGTGGCTATGATGCTGGTGGCGCCGCTGCCGTCGTTCGAGGCAAAGATGCCGTACCGGCCGCCGGTCACCTTGCCGTAGGCGGTGACATTCAGATCGCTGCCAGCAGGGACGGTCGGGCCTGAAAAGGTCACGGTACCATTCAGAATCGTATTGACGACATCGAGTTGTTGTCCGCCATTGACGGCATGGATGCCGTCGCCGGTGCCGCCAGTCACGTCGCCATTGGCGGTGATGTTCAGGGCTGCGGTCGCCCCCTGGTTGATCGCGGAAATGCCGACATTGGTGCCGCTCACTTTTCCGGTGGTGACGTCGGCATCCGAGCCTAGCGAATAGACGACGACGCCATAGCCATTGGCGCCGGTCGCCGTGATATCGCCGGTGGCGTTGACGGCGGTGGCGCCGTCGCCGGTATTGATGGCGGCGAGGCCGATCAGGGCGCCGGTCAAGGCACCATTGGTATCGATGGTCACCGCGCCACCCGGGTTCGCTCCGTAATGGGGAGGTGCCACCTGTGGAACCAGCGACACGACGCCAAGGCCGATGCCCGTCGTCGAGCTTAGCGCCGAAGAATTGGCATCGGTGTAGCTGACCGCGCCGCTGCCCAGTATGCCGAGCGCGAAGGGATCGCTGGTGGTAACGCTGAACCCCGGATCGGTGGTGACCGAAGGGTTGGCCGGAGCAAGGGCAAGGGCGATGAAGTCGCCCAGGTCGAGCGGCAAGCCGATCGTGGTGGGTACGATCTGGCCGGTGGTGTTGACGCCGGAGCAGACATAGTTGGGTGGCGCCGCCGGCGTGCAGGCGGCGTCGGCATTTTGGCCCAAGCCGAGCAGCGTCGCCCCGGCCATCGCCGTGCTGACCAGCAAGCGGTTGCGATAGCGACGATTGCGATCGTTGAGATTCATGTAGTGCCCCAGCCCCGATCCCGACAGATCGCCCTCGGCGGGAGCCGAAGCGATCGTCAGTGTTTCCTGCCAATGGCTGATCGAATGCCGCCGGCTTTCCTAGTCGTCAAATGACGACGGTCCGCCGCTTTGTGCCGCCAATGACCGCTTGCGGTGGCCGGACTGTTACATCGAGGATACACATTCCATTCGACTAATTTACCGGCGAGTGGGGCGACAAGCCGCACGAAAACCCGTCGGCCCGAGCTACCTTGCACAGCCAGCCATGTTGCCCCTTGCACAACATGGCCGGCAGCAGCAAAGAGCCGGCTTTCGAGCTTGATCCGAAGGATCAGCTTGTCGGCGCCGACGGTCCGCCTCTAGCCCGCGCCAACTGGCCGAGCCGACCATGACAGCGGTCTCGCCACGAAGCGCAGAAGGCACGATTAATCGAGGAGCCGATTTGGCTTGCCACCATCCATCTTGCTTTTGTGGATACGCTCCAGAATTGCGCGGGCAGCCTCGGCTCGCTCCTTCGGCCGCCCGGTCAGAAGCTGGCCTCCCAGTGAAGCCGGCATCTCCATCTCGCAATCCCAGACCGTCCATGCGTTGGTCGGGTCGAGTATGCAAATGTACCTCTGGAGCCTTTTTTCATCGGTCAACTCAGGT
Organism: Mesorhizobium sp. M7A.F.Ca.CA.004.06.1.1; assembly: GCF_003999135.1. Lineage (NCBI taxonomy): Bacteria > Pseudomonadati > Pseudomonadota > Alphaproteobacteria > Hyphomicrobiales > Phyllobacteriaceae > Mesorhizobium > Mesorhizobium sp. M7A.F.Ca.CA.004.06.1.1. The sequence goes on from NZ_RZPQ01000350.1 coordinate 1,752, forward strand.
GCTCCCGACATCGAGGCTACGCACAGGACTTGGCAGGACCAGCGCATGAACACTCCACACGCTACGGCTTGACCGGTTTGGTCTCTTTCTTCGGCTGTACGGCCATCGACGGCCCCTCCGGCGGCGGGCCGGCGGCGTCCGGCTTCGACTGCTCTGCCACCGGCGTGTCGGGCGCTTGCGGGCCACCTGATGTCAGGTTGACGGACACGCCGTAGATCTTCCACTGCCGGTCAGTTGGCTCGAACATAAGCTCGAAATTGACCTGCAAGGGCACCGACGGGAAGAAGCCAGCCATATGCAGCATACCGTTCGGCTCGATCTGAGGCAGCAAGGTCAGCTGCGGCTCGAGCACCGCGACGGCACCGAAGTCGAGTGCCTGCTTGCGCTGGTTGGCGAAGATGTCGCCGAGCCCTGCCGCACTGTTGGCCTGGAAATTCGGCGAGCCGAGATCGCGCAAAACGGTGTAGTTACCGGTCTTGTTGGCTTGGTCGAGCGCCAAAAGCGCACCGCGGATCAGGATCAGCACCCCATTGCGGTCGATACCGGCAGGCCGCGCCGTCTTTTGCCCCACCCGCTTTTCCTTGGCTTGCGCATGCGCGGGCTGCGCAGGCACCGCGGCGGCCATCAGCGCGATGGCCAATGCGGCGAAAAAACCGCGGGCGCCCGAAGTCCGCCAACCGGGCGCCCGCCACTGCAACGGCACGGAATGCTGAAGCCCCAAACCCCGCATCATCCCGGCCGCGTCAGTTCAGTGTCCATGAGGCTCCAACGCTGACGCCGACATCGCCACGGCCGGTGGTTGCCGATACGGCGGCGTTCATGCGGAACTCCTCGCTGGTGTTGTAGCCAAGGCCGAGCGCCAGCCCCGATTGCCCTTTGAAATGACCGAAGCCGCCAGCCAGCGACAGTTTGCCGGGCCTGTCGTCGTAGCGCAGCCCCGCTGTCGCCAACGCCAGCGCGGTGCCGGCACGCGCTTCCGTGCGGGTTTCGCTGATCTCGCCGCCCAGGTTCTGGAAGCCGGACTCCAACGCACCGACGCGGCCGTCGAGAGCCGCGATGTTGTTTGGCAGGTCGTTCAACGCTGCGATATCAAAGGTGGATGTCGCCAGATTGCCGGCACCGTCCGTAGTCACCAGATGCGTGACGCCAACCTGCTCAGCCCTGCTGGCATCCGAGGCAACACCCGAAAGCGTATAGGTGTTCGTGGCACTGCCGAGCTTAACCTGGTTCGTGCGGTCGGTCACAATACCCTGGCCGATGGCGACGGAATTGTCGAGATTGGCCTTCGCACCGCTGCCCAACGCCAAGGCATTCGAGGCATTGGCCGCGGCGCCAGCTCCGACCGCCGTCGAATTCACCTGCCCATCGGCGGAGATGCCCGCCGAGGCGCCGCTGCCCAGGGCGGTGTTTGCCCTGTTCTGGAAGCCGTTTATTGAAGTTCCGCCGGTAATGGCCTGCGCTCCAACAGCGGTGTTGTTGTCTCCATAAGCCGATGCGGAATAGCCATTCGAAACCGAGTAATCGCCCAGTGCCTTGCTGCTCATTCCGGTAGCCGTTGCCCCTCCCTCGCCGGTGGATCCCTTCGCCTGGCTGTCGTAGCCTGTAGCCGTTGAACCGTAGCCCAGGGCCTTGCTCGCCGAACCGGTCGCAGTCGCATAGAGCGACGTGGCCTGGGCGCCCTGTCCCGTCGCGGTGGCATCAGGGCCCGACGCTATTGCGTGGTAGCCCGTGGCGGTGGACTGCGAACTCGTTGCTTCCGCATAAGCGCCTGTCGCCGTTGAAAGTCGGCCTGTCGCCTTGGAACTTGCACCGAACGCGCTGGAACCCAGCCCATTGGCCGTTGCGAAAGTCCCCACTGCGGTCGATATGTCCCCCTCAGCCTTGGCCAAGGTTCCGACAGCCGTAGCAAAGCCAAAGGTGGGGCTCGCCGGATCAGGCGGATTGGCGCTGGCCTGGGAGCCACACGCTAAGCTGTTCGGTCCGGAAGAGGTCGCACCACCATCGGTGCCGTCGTCTATCAGACAGCGATACTGCGCAAAGCCGCTGCCGGTCGTCAGCAGCAGCATTGTCCCCGCAAGCGCTAGTGACAGGCGAATTTTCAAAGAGAAAACCAACATCCACCCCCGAGAATGACGCCGCGGGGTTGCCTTGCACCAGACTTGATGCCTCTCCAGCCACCCCACAACGATTGTTTCGGCTCAGCGTTGGAAGAGATCCAACGAGCAATAAGCCGAACCTGACAATGGCGAGGCATCCCGAACAGTCGTCATATGACGACTGTTCGTCGCTTTGTCGGGTGGTTACGACCTTGTTGAACGAGGCTGTGACTCCAAAACCACAGATTAGTTTCTTCTAATACTTCGCGGGCTTGACCTGGAACCACTACAACTTGGCTGCACAGCGTCACAACTTGCGCGAGACGATCCGCATGTTTAGGCTTTCTCCCCAACGACAATCCTTGAACGCCGGAAGGGTCAATGGCTGACGTCAGCATCGAAGCGGTCTCCGCAGTGGTCGGCAAGGTCTATGAGGCCGCCTATGACCAGGGCCGCTGGCTCGATGCGGTCAACGGCCTGCGCGATCTGTTCGGCGGCTCGCGCTCCTGCATCGTGCGCATCAGCCCACAGACCTTTGACGCTGTTGCAACCGATTTCGATCCGGAGTTCACCTCGCCAAAGGGCATCGAAGCCCTGCTGCGCGATCCGCTCGCTGCCGCATCGGCCGCCTTGCCCCTTGGAGAGGTCAGTCGGTGGCCCCTGACGGAGGAGGTGGCGGCGTTCCGCCGCCGCGAACTCTGGCAGGACTGGCTGCGGCCGCGCGACATGTATCACGGCCTCGTCTCCAACCTGCTCTCGTCGAACGACTCGCACTGGATGCTCAGCATCGATCGCGGCCCAGGGCAGGAAGCCTTCGGCGCCGAAGACATCGACCTGTTGCGCAAGATCGTGCCGCACATGCGGCGCGCCGGACAGATCGGCCAGCAGTTGGAGAAAACGTCGGCCCTGGCGTCGGCGTTTTCGCATCTGCCATTCGGCGTGTTTCTGATCAACGGCCATCAGCAGATCGCACAGATGAACGGGGCCGCCGAAGCGATGTTGTCGCGGCCCGACAGTCCGTTGCGATTAAGGGATGGCACAATCGCGGCCGCCAGTGCCGAGGATACGCAGGAGCTGGAGCGGCTGGTTGCCGACGCCTGCTCGCTGCATGACGGGGTCATACCGGGCGTCGGCGGTACACTGCTGGTGCCGTCCGATCGCCGGCAATCCGACCTGGCGCGACTGGTGCTGTCGGTGGCGCCGTTCGTCGATGCCCGTGCCTATGGCCTGGCGTCCGAACGTTGCGCGGTGGTCATGGTGACGGAGGTCGCCCGCCGTATTCCCGACGGCTTCGAGTTGTATGTCCGCGAGCTATTCGACCTGACGCCGGCCGAAGCCCGCCTGGCGACGGAACTGGCATCGGGACGCTCGCTGAAGGAGGTCGCGGCAGCGTCCAACATCACGGTAAAGACCGGCCGCACCTATCTCGAACGTATCTTCGCCAAGACCGAAACCCGCCAGCAGAGTGAACTGGTGGCGCTGCTCAAGAGCACCGAACCGCTCACCGGGCGCAGGTAGCAACCTGGTTTTTGGAACCCGACAGTCGGCATATGCCGACTGTCGGAGGCAAAGCATTCCGTGCAAGTTCCGCCCTCGATTGCAGCGGCCCGCCTTGAGGCGGCGGGCCGCTGCCGATGCGGGGAAAGTCGATGTTCGAAACCGGACACGCCGTGGTGGCGGGGTTGCTTCCGTTCGCCATTTCCTATGCGCTGGTGGCAATGCTGCCCGGCGCCAACTTCGCCGTCGTCACGCAGGCCGCGCTAACCGCTTCGCGCGCCACGGCTCTGTCTGCCGCCGCCGGTGTTGCCTTGGGCGCGAGTTCGCTGGCGACCATCGTCGCGACTGGCGCCGGAGCGTTGCCGTCAGGGGGCTTTGCACACCAGATGGCCGCCAGCCTCTACGGTGCAATGCTGGTCTTCATCGGTTGGAATTCGATGCGGCGGGCGCTGTCGATCAAGGTTGGCTTCGACGTGCCGAAGCCCGTTCCAATCACGCGATACTTTCGGCTGGGCTTTGTCACGGCAGTGGCAAACCCTGCCACCGCATTGTTCTTCGCGTCCTCCACACTGAACTTGGATGCGCGCGGGGCAATGCACCTATCCTTGGCTGTGCTGGTTTTTGCCATTGCCATCGCCTGGTTTGGCC
>NZ_RZPQ01000351.1:0-5986 GCF_003999135.1 Mesorhizobium sp. M7A.F.Ca.CA.004.06.1.1
GTTTGGTGGCCCAGAGTCGCGAGATGGCTGCGCTATCCTCGGTTGAGAGGCGCATGTACCTGTCAAGTCCGCAATCCGACACTCGTGCCGTTGCTGCGCCCAACGTGCGTGTCGGATTCGGCGCGGGAACCAATGGTCACGACCCGTATGCCTTTACCGACGGTTCCGTGGCGCTCCCGCTCGGTGAAAAATACGGCTTCCAGGTGGATGCGATTGGTGGCGTGACGCCAAACAGTAACTTCACAGGTGCCGCCGCGCATCTATTCCGCCGTGATCCGAAAGTTGGGGCGCTGGGTCTGTATGGAAGCTACCTTCATGGCGGAGGTGGTTACGATGATGGTGGAGTTCTTGAAAACGGCTATGTCGAAGGCAAGCTCGGCGTTGAAGGCCAGTACTATCTGGGCCGGGCCACGCTTGAGGGACTTGCCGGCATAGAATGGAACTCACTTGAAGAGGACGTCAGTCCGTTCGCCGAAGGCAGGGTCGGGTACTATCCTACGGATAACTTCAAGGTTAATGGCGGCCTGCGTCATCGCGACGCCTTTGGTGGTAGAACGCAACTTGTTGGCGGCGCCGAGTACCTGACCGAGTTCGGAAGCGGAATAGCGACTTCTATCTACAGTGATTTCAGCTTCGATCTGACGAACAGCGACGTCTCCTCAAGCGGCGATTTTTCTGCGATGGCCGGTTTGAGATTCCACTTCGGCACCAATGGCGATCGAAGCGCCCCGAAGACAGTTTTCTGCAAGGATCCGGACCAGAATTTCGAGTGCGCGGTCACGGATGGTCAGAACGATTATTATGCCGACAAGCCAGGTCGTTCCTTGATTCAGCGTGATCGTGGCGACTTCCTTCCATCGCACATCGTAAGAGACGTTGGCAACTTGCCGACGCCTTCCACCAATGTTTGGGGACAGCCAGGGGCGCCTGGCGCACCCGGCGAGGCTGGTGCGCCTGGAGTGCCCGGCGCGGAGGGGCCTGCCGGACCCACTGGGCCTGTCGGACTGCCCGGATCGGATGGGACACCTGGAGCGCCCGGCGATACCGGCGCGTCTGGACCTCCCGGCGCGCCCGGCGCGGAGGGACCTGGCGGACCTGCTGGGCCTGTCGGACTGCCCGGATCGGACGGGACACCTGGAGCGCCCGGCGATACCGGCGCGTCTGGACCTCCCGGCGCGCCCGGCGCGGAGGGACCCACTGGGCCTGCCGGACCGGTGGGACCTGCCGGACCGGAGGGGCCTGTGGGACCGGAGGGACCTACCGGACCGGCAGGCCCATAGTACCCCCTTCTGTCCTGGTCATGCCGCTACGGTTTGGCGGCATGATCAGCAACTTAGAATCGAATCGTTTGAGGATAGCGGAGAGTATGACCGGCCCGCGTCTTGACTGTATGATCCAGGCTCCGAACCCCCCTGAGCTTGTCGCCGCGGAGGGGACGCGAGATTGGATGGATGCGACCGACCAGCATTTCGCCTATCGTTGCACGCCGCTTTCAATCGCCAATGCCAGCGGATGGGAATTGTTGAACCCCATAAATGTGACTGTTACTTGGAACGGATACAACACCACAAAAGACATCGCCTTCCATGTAAACGAACCGAACGTCACGCACCGATTCATCAGCTCGACCTTCGGGCACGGCATAGTAACCTTTCATCCGGGTTACGTGTTTCGCACCGAGCCGGGCTGGATGGTGTGGGCTCGCGGCTCCCCCAACCGGATGAAGGACGGAATCGCGCCCCTGGACGGCTTGGTGGAAACCAACTGGCTGCCGTTCAGTTTCACCATGAATTGGCGCTTCACCCGCCCTGGGTCTGTCACTTTTGCCAAGGGCGAGCCTTTCTGTTTCATCACCATGATGCCAAGTGTCGCTATCGAGCAGGTGCAGCCGGTCATTCGTCCGATGGAGGACGATCCTGAGTTCCATAAAGAACATAAGGTTTGGAATAGCGAACGTCGACGGTTTTCGGCCGGGCTGCAGATGAACGACGAGCTTACCAAGGAGATGAAGTGGCAGAAGCACTATCTGCAGGGTGTTTCGCCGACGGGGAAATCGGTCGCGGATGACACTCACCGAGTAAAGCGAACTCTGAAGCGGCCGATCCACATCGACCAGTTGCGGGCCCAGGAAAAAGGTTCGCCAGTAGATGAAGCTAGCCAAGAGTAAGCGGCCTGTGCGCATTCCTCCAGTTGGATCGCTAGCATTTGGCCGTTCGATTAACGGGTCGGTTTCGAGCAGAGACGAAAGACCGGAATGCATCCGCCAGTTCGTGCGGTCGGGCTTTGTATTGGCGCTGGCGGCGCTCCTTGTCGGTTGCCTGGCGGATGGAAAAGGTAGCCCGAATACGGCTACAGAGTTAGTTCGCGTGAAAGCCGCTTACGCGAGGGAGCCGCATGAGGTCTTCATCGTCGATCGCAGCAAGTTTGACCAACGCTTTCTGCCTGTCGATGTGACGCCCCCGGAACGCTTGCCTGCCGGTACGGTGTTGATCGATACACAGCAGAGGTTCCTCTATCTATACCGCCTCGATGGAACGGCGCGGCGCTATGGCATCGCCGTCGGGGCTAGCGGTTACAGTTGGTCGGGCATTGCCAGCGTAGGGCGCAAAGCGGAGTGGCCCGCATGGTATCCGACTGACGACATGCGTAACCAGTCGCCCGACCTGCCGCGCATGGTCAGGCCCGGCACGCACAATCCGCTCGGCGCGCGAGCTCTCTATCTGTACAAGAACGGCGTGGATACGCTTTATCGTATCCACGGCACCTCAGAGCCCTGGACCATAGGAACTGAAGCGTCCTCAGGGTGCATTCGCATGCTCAACGAGGATGTGATCGAACTCTACAGTCTGGTGCCGCGGGGAGCAAAGGTCATCGTGAAGTGAGGCGAATTGAACAGGCGCAGGCAAACGCTTGCTGTCGGATGCCGCTGGACCATACCCACGCCGGCGGCACAGGTGACGGCAGATTTCTGCTTCTATCGATATTGCGTCATAGAGGGAGAATTTAAGACATAGGCGTCGCTGCTCGTATCGATAGCACTCGCGAATAAGGTTTTGGATACCTTAACCGTCATCTCTGTCCGTCATAATCGACGTTTAGGTATTCTTTTTTACACCTTTTGCGTGTACTGAAATAAAAAAAATCAATGGACGCGCCTATATATCAGTTCACGTCAGTGACGGCATGCCGTTCGTCTTCCCGTTCGCCGTCGGCATCAGTCAGGGCGCGAACGTCCGAAGGACAAATCCAGGCTGATGGGTTGGCAATTGAACGCACCGAGTGAAAGGACCTATGATGAGGCACTCTCTATTCATGCTGGTTTCCGCCGCGCTATTGAGTACCGCCGTTGCGGGTCCAGCGGCAGCGCAGACCGCCGCTGAAACAAACCAGGCCCTTGACGCGCTGTTCGGCAGTCACACAACCTATCAGCAGTTCTTCGACAAGCTGCAGAAGGCTGTCAGTGCCGGTGACAAGCAGACCGTCGCGTCGATGATCGATTATCCCTTCCGCGCCCGGATCGGCGGCAAGGCGATCAAGATAAACGACGCCGCGCATTTCGTGACGGATTACGACAAGATCGTTACCGCCAAGGTCAAACAGACCGTCCTCAAGCAGACCTATCCGACGCTGTTCGCCAATTGGCAAGGCGTCTCAATCGGTGATGGCGAGGTCTGGTTCTCCGGCGTCGGAGACGGCAACACCATCAAGATCACCGCGATCAACGACTGACACCTGGCGGAAGAAATTCCATTTTCGATGATACCGACGCAACCGATCGTTGACCACTCCGGAGGGTTCACATGCTACGTTACCTGTTCATTGCTTTGCTCGCGCTCGGCTCATCGTGGATGATCTCTGATGCCCGCGCACAATCGACCGTCGAATGCCAATCGAGGCACTATCAGTATGGCGAATGCTGGGCGGGCCCGCTGAGCAAGCCGCAACTCATTCATCAGACTTCCGGAAGTCCTTGTATTTTGAACCGGACCTGGGGCTACAATCCACGCAGCAAATATATTTGGGTCGCGCAAGGCTGCTCCGGAATTTTCGCCGATGTCGGCGGCTACCACCATGGACGTGGCGACAGCTTTGATCCCAATGCCCGCATGTATGACCATCGCGGTCATGACGTCGGCGCGGTGGTTGGCGGAGCTATTCTCGGCGCTCTGATCGAGGGGATGGCGGACGATCATCACAATCGACGGCACACGACGAGTAACTACCGCTCCGATAGCAGCTACAATGGTTGTCATGGCATCGGATGCAAAGTCGACAATCCGGACAAGGCAATCGATACCCGACCGCAATTTGACAGGCAGGGAGAGCCAAACTTTGATGTGCATGGCAACTACCAAGGATGCCATGGTGCAGGCTGCCTTGTCGACAATCCTGACGCGGAGTGAATTGAAGGGCGAAGGAAGCCGGTCACGATTGTCAAAGCGGGGCTCTTAAATCTTTGCCGCAGCATCAATCTTGATCTTCATCGTGGCATCACCACGGCAGACTTCGTTCACCTGCTTCTTGGTTTCTCCTCGAAGCGGTGGAGGCAGCCGAACATGTTCTCTATCTCCTCCTCCATCGTGGCGGCGGCTGAGACGATAAGATCGAGGTTCTTATGCCGTCGATCCATGGGGGCTTGTGCGGAAGCCTCTTTGTACCAAGAATGTACCAAAAGAGAGCCGCTATCCAGAAAAATCGTTGCGAATCAGTCTGTTACGGGAAATTGATGGCGGAGAGGGAGGGATTCCCTTTCACCTCTATGATACTGAAAATACTAGTCTTTTCGCGCTTTTTGTTACACAGTTTGTTACACAGCTACAACTACGATTTATAACCGCTCTAAGCTCGCAGCTTTTGGGCTCGCCTGCCCAATCCATCCGATCTGTCGAAACCGATGGCTTGTAGGACACTCCCGCGTGTGTACGTTGGGGCTTGGGTCAGAAGGTGACCCACAGCAAAGACGGGAGCGCCGCAGCGCAAAAGATCTCATCGGTCAAGGAACAGATAGTGAAGTAGCCTGTGACAATCGGCGCCAGCATCACCTCCAAAGCCGACCAGGAAAAACCCGCAAAAAACGTCGCCCTCAGATACCCCGTCGGCAATGAATATGGGACCGAAGTTGCGCGGCAGATCGGGCGTTAGATGCCTTCATGACATCTGAACCTGAGCAGGCTCCTACGCCGCGAGCCGGCACATTTCCGAACGGAGTTTCGTCCGGCTGCGCAAAAAGGTGCCCTGTCGAGACTTACTTGTTGGCCAAATGGCTTAGCAGGGACGAACTCGTGAAGAGATTGATAATGCAACACTATCAGTCGTTGTGCTGATCCGACAGGCTGTGCGTTTTGGCACGAAAATCATGGCGAAAAGCGCACCGGCACTTTACTCTCCAAATTATGATTCGCCTCGATCCCGCGACCGCCAGCTCCTCTGCGCCGCCCTCCGTTCCCGCGTGGGCGATCACAAGCGCCGGCGCGCCGAGTGACGGCGACGCCGCCTTCCGGGCCGGCGCCGCCCTGGGTGCCCTCGACACGCTCGCCCGCGCGCAGGCAGCCTGGGCCGGCGCTTGGCGGCAGCGGCTGGCGGTTCGCTGCGCCGCCTCCAGCATGCGGCTCGCCGGCCGCGCCGAGGATGCGGCCGCCTTGCGCGATGCCTGGCATTTGCGTCCCCTACGTGCTGACCCCGGTCCCGCAGGCGCCGTCTTTGGCGCCTGGCGGCAGTTGGCCAGGCAGCCGCCCGCCGCTACGCCCGGCCGGCTCGGGAAGATACTCGACCAGCTTGGCCTCCATTGGGACGGCGCCGCGCTCGCCGACCTTTGCACGCAGATCGAAAAACTCGGGGTATCCCAGCGGTCGGCGCCATTCGACGCCGCGGCGATCGCCGCTGAGGTCGTCGCCATGCGTCCCGATGCCGAACTCTTTGGCTGGTGGCTCGCCGACCTGGTACTGGCGCAACGCCTGGGCTGGCCGCAGCCCCTGCCGCTCCTAAT
>NZ_RZPQ01000352.1:0-5969 GCF_003999135.1 Mesorhizobium sp. M7A.F.Ca.CA.004.06.1.1
GGGCCGGCACCCGCGACGCCGCCTGCCGATAACCAAGCCGGCCCCCCGCCCGGTGGCCCGATCGTCTCGCCGACCGATCTCATTGCCGTTCAGCCGCCGCGCGCGGTGGTCGGCGATTTCGTGCCCGACGAGGTGCTGGTGACCGTCGACGGCGATGCCGGCGCCGTCCAGCAGATCGCCGCTTCTTTCGGCCTGCAGGTGCGCTCGCAGCGCCAGTCGCTTCTGCTTGGCACCACGCTTGTGCGCTTCGGCATTCCCGACGGCCGGCCCGTCGGCGTCGTGCTGGCGCAACTGGCCGCCGACGGCCGCACCCAGCGGCGCGAGCCCAACCATGTCTATTCGCTGCAGCAGGCCGCCGGCATCGTCAACTATGCGTTCGATCGTATCGCGCTCGATGCCAAGCAGGCCAGCGGCGAAAACGTCCGCATCGCGGTGATCGACACTGGCATCGACGACACCAACCCGGCGCTGTCGGGCGTCATTGCCGGGCAGTTCGACGCCATGCCCGACGTGCCGATCGAAAAGCGCGATCACGGCACGTCGATCGACGGGCTGATCGCCGGCGTCGGCGTGCTGGAAGGCATGGCGCCGGGCGCAAAGATCTATCACGCCCGCGCCTTCGAGGGCGGCAAGTCGACCATGGACGTCATCCTGTCGGCGCTCGACTGGGCGGCGGAACAGGACGTGCGCATCATCAATATGAGCTTCGTCGGGCCGAAGAACGATTTGCTCGGCGTCGCCTGCCGCAATGCCCGCGCACTCGGCATGGTGCTGGTCGCCGCAGCCGGCAACAACGGGCCGAAGGCGCCCTATGGCTATCCGGCGGCTTTCGATGGTGTCATCGCAGTCACCGCCACTGATGCCAAGGACGGGCTGATGCCGCAGGCCAATCGCGGCGCCTATGTCTTCATCTCGGCGCCTGGCGTCGAGATGGTGGCGCCGAGCGGCGCCGGCTCGGACGTGGTCACCGGTACCTCGTTTGCGGCGGCGATCGTGAGCGGCGCCATCGCCAATCTCATCCACGCCGCGCCCGGTCGAACGGCCGACGGCATCGAGAAGGCGCTCGCGGCGACGGCCAGGGATCTCGGCCCCAAGGGACGCGACAATGATTTCGGCTACGGTCTGCTGGACATCAGGGCGGCGGCAAAGGATTAGTCTGCGACAGGTCAAGTCGCGGCTTGCGGAGGACGCACCAGAAAATAGAGCGCGACGGTGTGCGTGATCATCAGCAGCGGCACGTAGATGATCGGGATCGCGTAGGTGGCGCCCAGTTCGCCCGCACGCTGGGGAAGGCCGACCTGGATGGCGTGGTAATAGTCTACGACGAGGTCGACAGTCCCGACCAGATTGAAGGCAACGACGAGCGCCCAGAAGATCCGAGGTATCCTTGCCGTGACCAGCGCCAGCATGGCCAGCACTCCTGTTATGAGGTCGCCGTAGGCAGCAAACACGGCAAAGCCGGCAGGCAAATCGGGGCCGACGACACCCGGAACGAGGAAGACCAGCCCGAAGAAGCGGAAGCTGTGCAGAGTGGCGACAGCGCGTTGCGTCGCGACCCGGTCCATAGACCTGAGCCACGGCAAACCGTATACGGCGAAGCAAAGCAGCCACGCGACATAGCCCAGAACAAGATGGATTTGGAACACGACCTCGGTTGACATCTGGCCTCTCTCGAAACTGGTTCATGCGACCTCCGACACCGCGTGAGACGCAGGGCAGCCCTTGGCGGACTACCTTGACCGACCTACTAAGCCCGCTTCCATAATTCGACCATCCGCTGTAATCACAACAACCCATGAAGCAGAACTACACAGTCCGGCACGGAGCGCTGGAGGGCGTCGAGGCATTCCTGGCCGTCGCCAGGCACCGCAACTTCCGCCGCGCCGCAGCGGAACTCGGCGTGACACCGTCCGCCGTGAGCCAGGCGGTGCGCGCGCTGGAAACACGCATGGGTGCGGCGTTGTTCGTTCGCACAACGCGGAGTGTCGGCTTGAGCGAGCCTGGCCAACGGTTCCTCGACCGTGCCGGCCCTGCTTTCGAAGAACTTGTGGCGGCCGGCGAGGCGGTGCGTGACATCGGCCGGCGGCCGACCGGTCTGCTGCGCCTGTCCGTACCCCGCGCCGTCGTGCCCTTGATCCTGGAGCCGATGATCGCGTCGTTCTGCCGGGCCTATCCCGAGATCGAACTGGAGATCGCCGCGAGCGACGAGATGGTCGATCTCGCGGCCGGCGGGTTCGATGCCGGTATCCGTCTTGGCCAGTTCATCGCGGTCGACATGGTCGCGGTGCGGCTAACCCCGTCATTTTCCTTCGTGGTCGTCGGCAGCCCTGACTATCTCAAACGCCATGGCCACCCCGAACGCGTCGACGATTTGCGCAACCACGCCTGCCTGCGCTTGCGCCGTTCGAATGGCGCCATTGCGCCCTGGGCTTTCGTCGACGGCAACGAGGCGATCGAGGCGATGCTCTCAGGCCCGCTGATTGCGCACGATTATCCGACATTGCTCGGGGCCGCGATGCGGGGCGTCGGGCTGGCGCAGACGCCTCGACCAATCGCTGAAGGTCCGATAGCCGAAGGTAAACTCGAACCGGTGCTGGACGGCATCGCCGCCACGACGCCGGGCGTCTTCCTGTATCATCCCGGCAAGCGCCAAGTCCTGCCGAAGCTGCGCGCCTTCATCGACCACCTCAAATCCGCGGCGTGAGATATCGGAATCCAGCCCCTTGCGGTGGCCTCCCCACTGCCGGCGTCGGGCGAGATTTTGATCGTGGCGTGAGCCGACAGAACTGCTATCTTGCCCTCGCACCTTCGGGGAGACTATGCGGACGCCATTTTTGGGCGACATGCACTAGCATCGGGATTGCGGCAATGACGAGTAACGCCAATGTCCTCGATGCGGTGGTCGTCGGGGCCGGCTGGGCCGGCCTGGGCATCAGCCATTCGCTGGCACGGCGGGGCCTAAGCCACAGGATACTGGAGAGAGGCCGCATCGGAGAGACCTGGCGCACACAGCGGTGGGACTCTTTCCGGATGAATACCCCCAACGTGCAGACCGTGATGCCAGGCGACTGCTATGACGGTTCGGATCCGTCCGGTACCCTGACGTGCGACGAATTCGTCGCACTCCTCGAGGATTTCGCCAAGCGGCACGGCCTCCCTGTCGAACAGGATACTGCCGTGACCGAACTCGCCAGTGGACACAATAATGGCGAATATAGGCTAACCACTTCACGCGGCACAGTTTTGGCGCGGAACGTGGTGATCGCAAGCGGCGACCTGAATTGTCCGGTGCGCCCAATTTGGGCCGGTTCGCTGCCGCCCGGCCTCTGCCAGATCGATGCTTCCGATTACCGCAGCGCCGCCGATCTCGCTGATGGAGCGGTGCTGGTTGTCGGAGGCGGCCAGTCGGGTGGCCAGATCGCAGAGGACTTGGCAGAAGCAGGCCGAACGGTCTTCCTTGCCACAAGCCGGGTTGGAAGACTCTCTCGGAGCTACCGAGGTCGCCACATTATGATGTGGCTGGTCGAGAGCGGGTTTCTCGACGTGCGTCGAGAGGAGATAATCCGTCTTGCGGAACGCATTCCGGCTCGTGGTCTGCTTGGGGCAGAACGCACCATTAGCCTCCAAGCGCTCAGCGCCCGAGGTATCGTGCTGCTGGGCCGGTTCGCAGGCGTCGAGGAAGGCGGCCGCCTCTCGTTCGCCGACGATCTCGAAGCCCATATTCGTTTTGGGGATGAAGCCTCCGCCAACGTCAAACGCTATATCGACGAATATATCAGTCGCTCCGGAATCGATGCTCCCGTTTCGGAACCCAATCCTGCGGAGACTGTCGCGGCATATCTGCCGGACCCGACTATTCGTTCTCTTGATGTTGCCGTGTCCGGCATAACGACCGTGGTGTGGTGTACTGGCTTCCGGGGTGATTTCAGTTGGGTGAACCTCCCTGGGGTGCTCGACTCGCAGGGACGGCCCGTTCATGAGGATGGCGTGGCTGCGCAGCCAGGTATCTACTTCGCCGGCTTAGATTTCGCCTCCACGCGCAAATCGGGCATAATATTAGCGATTGCCGAGGAGGCGCACCGCCTTGTCGAACACATCGTCGGGCGTTCGTGACGGACTGGACACAGCCGATCCATGATTGGGTAAACCGGGTGTCGCGTCTCAACTCGGTTCCCGCAGAGCATGGGTTTGATCTCCAGCTACGCAGGCGCCCCCGCCACGGATCCCCTGACCACCAGGTCGACCGGCCAGACCTCGCCTCGCGCCCCCTCCTCCAGTCCTGAAATCCGTGCCGCCAGCCGCTCGGCGACACGGGCGCCGGCGAGACGGATCGATGAACGCGTCGTCGACAGCGGCACCGAGAAATTCTCCGGCCTCAGCCAGGGGAAGACATCGTCGTGGGCGATCAGCGAGACGTCGCTCGGAATGCTCAGGCCGAGGTCGCGTACGGCGCGCACGACGCCCAGCGCCATGATCAGGCTGGAGCAGGCGATCGCCGTCGGCGCGTCGTCCTCTTCCAGCAAACGCCTGGTGGCGCGATAGCCGTTCTCCTCGGTCATATCGACCGAGCAGACATGGCGTTCGCTCAATGACAGTCCGCTCGCGGCGAGCGCCCGGCGCACGCCGCGTTCGCGATGGATGGCGAAGGTCTCGCGGTCGTCACCGTTGATCAACGCCAGCCGCCGATGACCTAGTTGGATCAGCAGCCTGGCCGCCTCGTGGAAGGCGCCCTCATTGTCGATGTCGGTAAAAGCATAGTCGAAGTCGAAGCCCTCACTGCGGCCATGGACGATGAAGGGAATGCCGAGCGTGTTGACCAGCGCCACGCGCCGGTCAGCGGGCCTTGGCGAGGAGATGTAGACGGCATCGACCTGCCTGTTGGCGACGATGCGCCGGTAGGTCGTCTCCTGGTCGTCGGCGTCGGCCGGCGACAGCACAAGGTCAAGCTCGTGCGAACGGGCATAGTCACCAAGGCCGGACAGGAACTCGACGAAATGCGGATCGATGTCGACCGACGCACCGGTCGGCAGGACATAGCCGATCATGCCGGTCTTGCCGGTCGCCAGCCGGCGCGCGCTCGGATTGGGACGATAGCCATGGCGCTTGGCGGCATCCATGACACGCCTGCGCGTCTCCTCGTTGACCTCGGGATAGCCGTTCAGCGCACGGCTTACCGTGGTTTGCGAAAGTGCCAGCATATGGGCGAGCTGCTTGAGGTTCACGAAAGGTCTCCATTCCCTCAAAGCGCTTTTAAATTGAATCGACCCAAGTCCCAGCGGGGCCGAGCCATACCAAGCCGAACCATAGACGCGGTTCGGGCGTATTTGAAACAAAAATTGCTGCTGCATCGCCATAATAGCATGTTGCAGCGCACTTTTAGGGGCGCAAATGCGCGAACCTAAATCGATTAATCCGCCCGGCCTCTTGACTTCCCAGCAATTCAATGGCGTGATCGAGAAAGCCAAAGCGCTTTGGAAGACTCTTCGAAAGGTTGCGGTTCCTTTCCGACTGAGTCACAGTCCTGCGGCGTCGGCGGGCGGAATGGAGGTTCCGTCCGGTGTGTGAGACCCACTGGGAGGAATACCGATGAAGAAAATGCTTTTGCTGGGTGCGGCGTTTGCCACGTTCGCCCTGAACGCGCCCGCGCAGGCCGAACTGAAGTTCAAGCCCGGCGAAGACAAGCGCTTCAACTGGGCGAACTACGAAGAGCTCAAGAAAGTCGACCTCAAGGGTGAGACGCTGTCGATCTTCGGACCGTGGCGCGGCGAGGACGAAGGCCTGGTGCGCGGCGTTCTCGACTATTTCTCGGAAGCCACCGGCGTCGAGATCAAATACTCCTCCTCGGAGAATTACGAGCAGCAGATCGTCATCGACACGCAGGCCGGCAGCCCGCCGAACATCGCCGTGCTGCCGCAGCCGGGTCTTATCCAGGACCTGGCGTCGAAGGGCCTTTTGACGCCGCTCGGTGA
>NZ_RZPQ01000353.1:0-5958 GCF_003999135.1 Mesorhizobium sp. M7A.F.Ca.CA.004.06.1.1
GTCCCAGGCGGCGAATTTTTCGTTGCTGCCGGCCTCCGTCGCCAACCGTTGCAATTCGATCTGGTCGCTTGCTGCCTTCTCAAGCGCCTTTTCCCACACCGGGTCGAGCAGCGCGTGCACGGCCTTCGGTGTCTTGGCCATGGTGTCATCGAGCTTCAGCGCGGCGAAGGAGGCGTAGCCGAGCAGCTTTGCCTTCTCGGCGCGCAGGCGCAGCATGTCGCGCACCACGTTCGTGTTGTCGGTGGCGCCGCCATTCTGGCCGCGCATGGTGAAGGCGCGGAAGGCGATCTCGCGCAGATCGCGGCGCTCGGAGAAGGTCGAGAACGGCTCGTAGATCGAGCGCGACAGGGTGACGGCGTAGCGGCCCTTCTGGCCGCGTATCTCGGCGGCTTCGGCCATCGAGCTTTTCACGAAGTCCGGCAGGCCGGCAAGGTCGGCCTCATCGAGGAACAGTGCCCAGTCGCTCTCGTCGGCCAGCACATTCTGGCCGAAGCTGGTACCGAGCGAGGACAATTCCTCGCTGATCTTGGCCAGCCGCTTCTTGCCGTCGGCATCGAGTTTGGCGCCGGAGCGGACAAAACCCTTCCAGGTCTTTTCCAGGACCCGCAGGGTCTCTGCGTCGAGCTTCAGGCTCTCGCGGCGCTGGTAGAGATCGTCGATGCGGGCAAACAGCCGCTCATTCATCGAAATCGCCGAGAAATGCCTGGACATTTTCGGCGAGATGTCGCGCTCCAGCGCTTGGATCGTCTCGTTGGTGTAGGCGCCGGCGCGGCACCAGAAGATCGACGAGACGCGATCGAGCGCTTCGCCGCCGAGTTCCAGCGCGGCAAGCGTGTTCTCGATGGTCGGCGCATCCTTGTTGCCGGCGATCGCCTCGATCTCGGCCTCGTGCGCCTTCAGCGCCGCGTCGAAGACCGGGGAAAAGTCGCCATCGCCAATGCGCGTGAAATCGGGCAGGCCGAGCGGCCCTTGCCACGCGGTCAGCGGATGGGCGGCGAGGTCGACGGCTTTCGTGGAAGGCATGGACAGTCTTTCGATCGTTGACGGGGAGAGGTTTGGTCGTCCCCGATGTAGGGCGAGGCCTCGCAAGGCGCAACGGCTCGGCCCTCAGGATGGCGTCAGAAGCCGTCGCACGTCTCGGCGATTGCCGCTTGCGAACTGGCGGTGATGCGGTCGTCGGTCACCGCGAAAGTCTCATGCATGAGCTTGTCATTGTTGGGAAAGTCGTAGCAGGCGACCACGGTGGTGACCCCGCCTTCGCTCTTTTCGATCCGATGCCGGATCGCTGCGCCCGCAACCGCACCTTTCCATTCGTCCATCGAGGCGATGAATTCCTGCTTGCTTTGCACGATGCCGAGGTCGTCCAGCTTGATGCGGACATCATCGGCGAGCAGGTCGGACAGTTCGGTGCGGTCGGCGACCAGCAGCGCCGAATACCAGCGGCTGATGAGGGCACGATCATCGGCGCGGGCGGCAATAATCGCTATCAGCAGCGCGGCCGCCGTCAAAGCGGCCGACCTGATGTTTACCACCTTGCGCGCCGCTGTGTTCATCCCAGCTCCGGCCGTTCGAAATCGCCGGTTTCCTTGTTCATCGTCCAGAGTTCGCCGGTCGAGATATCGAACCAGGCCCCATGCAGCGACAGTCGCCCCTTGCCCTCGAGAATCGAGACGCAGGGAAAGGTTCTGAGGTTGGCGATGGAATAGCGGATCGAGATGCGCTCCAGCGCGGTCTGGCGCTCCGACGCGGTCATGAAGGTGCTGGAGGAGACGGTTTCGGCCGCCGGCGCGATCAGGCTCATCCACTTGCCGATGAAGTCGCCCGGCGAAAGCGGCGCGGAATTGGTGTCGAGCGCTGCACGGATGCCGCCACAGCGGCCATGGCCCATGACGACGATGTTCTTGACCTTGAGGCTCTGCACGGCGAATTCAAGCGCCGCCGAGGTCGAATGGAACTCGCCATCGGGAGCATAGGGCGGCACCAGATTGCCGACATTGCGCAGCACGAAGAGTTCGCCGGGCCCGGCGTCGAAGATCGCCTCGGGCGCCGAACGCGAATCGCAGCACGCGACGATCATCGTCTCCGGCGCCTGGCCTTCGCGAGCGAGATCGCGATAGCGCCCGCTCTCTGTGAGATAGCGGCCATTCATGAAATTGCGGTAGCCGGCGAGAAGATGTTCAGGGAGATGGGACATGGGCGGCGTCTGGAGCCTTTCCGGGTTGGATGCGGCAGCTCGTTGCGGTCTAGAGAGGCTCTAGCGGCAAAAGCCGGTCGCGAGCAATGCAGAATTATGAGGGCTGGCTAGAAATGCCATGCATCGAGCGCAACCTTGGCCAACAGCGTTACGCCCAGATGGCGACAGGAATGCCAAAGCTGTCGCGGCCCGGCGGGTCGGGCAGCGGCCGTGCCTCACCGCTGGCGATGCGACCGGCGATCAGCGTCATCGCGGCCGCGTCGAGGAAATCGTCGGCGGCGGCGCCGCGCGGTGGCGGCTGGTCGAGAAAGGCCGTGTCATAGCCATGCCGGCAAAGCAGAGCCTTGCGTTCCGCCATGCCGGCCGGATTGATGCCGCCCTTGATCTTCTTCGGCAGTTGCATGGCCTGATCGCCGTTCAGGCGGCAGAAAGCGACTTCCGGATGCGATTCGAACACGCGGCCGCGCAGATCGGGTCGCGCGATCAGCAGGGCGTCGATCTCGCGGATCTTGGCAAAAATGCCGAACGCCTGGATCGAGACTCCGCGCGGCGGGTCGGATGTGGTCAGGGCCACCTCGCTTGCCCTGATGTGCGCGGCATACCAGGCTTCGATGGTGGTGAAATCATTGGTCTCCGCATAGAGCGTGGCACGGGAGGGGATCGAGAAGACGCTGGATTGGCGCGCCCCGAGCAGCGGCCGCACCAGCGCTTCGGGGCCGCGACCGCCCTTGCCCGAAAAGTCGGGTAGGCCGATCGGCATGTCGACAGCGATGACAGCGTCTTCGGGAAGGGATGCGAGCAGGGCAGTGAAGGTTGCAAAGACACCGACCGACGGTGCCATGCCAAAAGCGCACCGGACGGCGATCCAGCCGGCCTTGCAGCCGTCGACGCCGACAAGCACGGCCTCAGTCGACGTCACGCCCGGCGGCCCCGCCCCGGATGCGTGAGGTGGCGAAGCTGGACCATCGCCATCGGATGCGACAGGCTCTGCGCATCGGTTTCGAGCTGCAGTTCGTCGCCGCCGCGCTTGGCGGTGCGCGCCAGGATCTCGTAGACCGCCGCCGTCGTCGATTGCAGCGCCTTGACCGGCGGCTGGCCGGACAGGATACGTGCCAGATAGACGGCCGCCGTCAGATCGCCCAGGCCATTCGGCGGCTTGTCGATCAGGCGATGTTCGGCGAGCAGCGCCTGGCTGCTATCGAGCAGCAGATTGCCGGTGCCGCCCGTCATCATCGACGGCGCAGAGGTGACCAGCATGGTCGATGGTCCGGCGTGGAGCGCTGCCGCGATCGCCGATTTCAGGTCGGGCAACGCGGCGCCGGCCATCCATTCCAGTTCGTAGCGGTTGGGGGTGGCTATGTCGGCGATCGGCATCAGCCGGTCGCGCATGGCGATGGCTGTCGGCTCGGGCACGTAGAGGCCGCCCGAATCACCCATCACCGGATCGCAGATATAGACGGCGCCGGGTGTCCTTGCCTTCACCGCGGCGACCAGCGAGGCGACGGCCTCGGCCTGGCCGGCCTCGCCGAGATAGCCGGACAACACGGCGCCGACTTCACCCAGCCATGGCGCCCGCTCGAGATCGGCCATCAGCGCCTTGAACTGGTCGAGCGGCGGTACGATCCGTGTTGCCCGTCCATGGCCGGGATGCCAGGGCAGGATGACGGTCGGCACCGCCCAGACCGGGAACCCCAGGGTCTCCAGCGCAAACACGGCGGCACGGTTGCCGACCGAGCCGCGCGCGACATGGCTGGAAATGACGATGACCGCACGCGGCGCGTCGGTTTGTTCGGCGCTCATTGTCGTTTGATTCCTAACTGCCCCGGATGACGTAAAGCACGAGCCAGACCATCAGGCCCAGCGCCAGCAGCAGGCCCAGCGTGCGGCCAAAGCGGGTGCCCCAAACTTCGATCGGATCGGCGCGATCGGCATCGGCCGCGGTGACGTGATCGCGCATGCCTTTCGCGGCCCGCCCCGCAAACGAGTCGCCCGCCGGATTCGTCTCGTGCGCGATGCGCTCGAGGATACGGCGCGATTCCTTCTCGCTGTCCTGGCGCTCCGCCATGATGATGTCCCGTTTTGTGGACCTTATCGCGTTCGTACGGCCAATCACAGACCCTTGCAGCGGCATCGGGCATGGCAGGCGAGGGGCTGCCGGCCCGGGCGGTTTTCTTGCGCGCTGATTGTGGTAATGCTTCGCGTGCAACTTCTACCGAGGGACCCCATCATGTTTGCCCAGCGCCTTGCCTCGCCGTCCATTTTCCGCACGCTGCCCGCCTTCCTGATGATGGCGATCGTGCTGCCGCTGCTTGCCGGCTGCGGCTACAACACCATCCCCACAGCGGAAGAAAACGCCAGGGCGGCGTGGAGCGAGGTGCTGAACCAGTATCAGCGCCGCGCCGACCTCATCCCCAACCTGGTCGAGACGGTGAAGGGTTATGCCTCGCACGAAAAGGATACGCTCGACGCGGTGGTCGAGGCGCGCGCCAAGGCAACGCAGATCACGGTAACACCGGAAACGCTGAAGGATCCCGAAGCCCTCAAGAAGTTTCAGGATGCCCAGGCGGGGCTGACCAGCGCGCTGTCGCGGCTGATCGCGGTCTCGGAGGCCTATCCCGACCTCAAGGCCAATCAGAATTTCCTGGCGCTGCAAGCCCAGCTCGAAGGCACCGAAAACCGCATCGCGGTGTCGCGGCGCGACTACATCCAGGCGGTCAGGGACTACAATCTGACGCTGAGGACCTTCCCCTCGGTGCTGTGGGCGACCTTCTGGTTCCGCGGCAATGAGCCCTTTGCCAATTTCACTGTCGCCGAAGAC
The DNA here is from genome assembly GCF_003999135.1 of Mesorhizobium sp. M7A.F.Ca.CA.004.06.1.1. Classification (NCBI taxonomy): domain Bacteria; kingdom Pseudomonadati; phylum Pseudomonadota; class Alphaproteobacteria; order Hyphomicrobiales; family Phyllobacteriaceae; genus Mesorhizobium; species Mesorhizobium sp. M7A.F.Ca.CA.004.06.1.1. The sequence continues at coordinate 5,013 of NZ_RZPQ01000353.1, forward strand.
AAGATGCAGCCGCCGAAGGTCGATTTCGGCACGAAGCAGGGCGGGTGAACGTCGACTGTCATCGGAATAAATCCCGCGAAATGACGGGCTGCTGGCGTGCAAACACCCCCCTCTGTCCTACCGGAACCGGCCCTTCGCTGGCGCTTCGGGCGTTCGTCGTTCGGAAAGCCAAGCAATTGGCTTCCCGTCCGCTACGCGGATCAGTCCTCACCCCCCTCAAGGGGGGAGATTGGCAGCTTCGGCGCTGACGCCGATCTTGCGACGTTGCAAATTGGCGAAAGCGGAGATGACGGCCAATCTCCCCACTTGAGGGGGAGATGCCCGGCAGGGCAGAGGGGGGCGCCCCGGAACGCAAGCCTAGGGTTCCTTTTCGCTCTTCTAAGCCTCTTCTTCCTTCCCTTCACCGCCCTCGCCGCCGATCTTCCGGCGCTCACCGGCCGTGTCGTCGACAATGCCGGCATCATCGATGCCGCGACCAAGGCGGCGCTGACGCGGAAGCTCGCCGACTTCGAGACAAAAGGTTCCGACCAGATCGTCGTGGCGACGATCCCCAGCCTCGATGGCGAGGAGATCGAGCCCTACGCCAACCGCCTGTTCCGCTTCTGGAAACTTGGCCAGGCGGGCGAGAACAATGGCGTGCTCCTGCTGGTTGCCCCGAACGACCGCAAGATGCGCATCGAGGTCGGTTATGGGCTGGAAGGTACGCTGACCGACCTGCATACCAAGCTCATCATCGAAAACGACATGGTGCCGGCCTTCCGCGCCGGCGACTTCTCCGGCGGCATCAGCAAAGCCGTCGATGACATGGTCATGGTGCTGGAAGGCAATCCGGAGGAGCTGGAAGCGCGAGGCAAGCGCAATCCCGCCGATGACGGCACGTCCATCGATCCGATCGTTGCCGTGTTCCTGATCCTGTGGGCGACGATGTTTTTCCTGTCTCTTATCC
>NZ_RZPQ01000354.1:0-5932 GCF_003999135.1 Mesorhizobium sp. M7A.F.Ca.CA.004.06.1.1
GGGGAATCGTCTGCAGGCCGGCCAGCAGCGTGATGGCCACGAAAGGAATGCCGCGCCAGACATTGGCAGCGATCACCGAGGCGCGCGCGTTCTCCGGATCGCCAAGGAAATTGATGCGGTGATCGATCAGTCCCATTTCCATGAGCGCCCACGACAGGATGGAGAACTGCGAATCGTAGATCCACCAGAAGGCGATGGCCGAGAGCACCGTCGGCACCACCCACGGCAGCAGGACGATCGCGCGGAAGAACGATTTGAAGGGCAGGTTCTGGTTGAGGATGAGCGCCAGCCAGAGGCCGAGCGCGAATTTCAGGATCGAGGCGCTGATCGTGTAGAGCAAGGTGTTGAAGACGGAGAGCCAGAAGACGGCGTCGCTCCACAGGTATTCATAGTTTTCGACGCCGATGAAGATGCCGGGGCGGCCGATGCGGGCATCGGTGAAGCCGAGCCAGACGCCGAGCCCCAGCGGATAGGTCAGGAAGACAAGCAGCAGTGCAGCCGCCGGAAGCATGAAGCCGAAGCCAAGTGCGTTCCGGCTTTCGCTCCAGCGCGACAGAATCCGTGAGAAGATCGAAGGTCGCGGCTGGATAGCAGCTGACGGCACGGCCATGGGTCGGCTCCTGCTGAGGTCTCATTGATCGGCCGGATCGGCCGCGACGCAATCCGAAGCCAGCCGGGCAGCGGCGCTGCCCGGCTGAGCCGGCTCAAACGCGATAATAGCGATTTGCCCGCTTCTCGGCCTCTTCCATTGCCTCTTGCGGCGTGGCCTGGCCGGTCACCGCTTTGGCGAACATGTCGACCAGCACGTAGTCGGCCATGGTTGCCGCCGAGGCATAGCCGAGCGGCCCGGCATAGCCGTTAGGCCGCAGAGTAGCCGAAGCCTTGGCGTAAGCGGCGTTGTTGGGATCGGCAGTCCACACGGGGTTGTTGTCGAATGCCTTCAGTGTCTGGCAGCAATATCCGGCCGAGGAGGTGATCCAGTCCTTCATTTGCGGTTCCTCGAACATGAACTGCAAATACGCCTTGGCCGCGTTGGGGTAGGGCGTGTAATTGAAGATGACAGCCGTGGTCACCTGGAACAATTCGACGGATTTGCCGACAGGACCGATGGGCAGGTTGGTCGTGCGTATGTCCTTGGCGATTTCAGCCAGCTTTGGATCTTTGTCCTTGTTGATCTTGGCCGTGTTGTAGGCGGAAATTCCATTGGCGATCACCCCCAGTTCGCCGGCCAGGAAGGCGCGGTTGTTGTTGACGTCGAGCCAGCTTTCGGTGCCTGGAATGAAGGTCTTGTAAAGCTCCTGCGCATATTCGATCGCCTTGAGGGTCTCGGGGCTGTTGATCGTTACCTTGCCACTCTCGTCGACCATCTGGCCGCCATGGCTCCACAGCAGCCAATGAGCATAGTTGTTGCCGTCGCCGACGCCATGACCATGCGTGAAGCCGGCCGGATGTCCCTTCGCTTGCAAGGCCTTGCAAAGTTCCAGGAAGCCTTTCGTGTCCTTGGGAAACTCCGAAAAGCCGGCCTCTTTCACCCAGCTTTCCCGATAGACGATGGCATTGCCGATCGTGGCCAGGGGCAGGCCGACGAACTTCCCGTCGCGTGTCGCATATTGCTTAGGTCCCTCGTGCCAGCCGCCATATTTCGAGCCGAGATACTCGCCCAGTTCGCTCACGTCGTGCAGCTTGTCGGGATATTGGTGCGGGTCATCGAACCAGACGAACATCAGGTCGGGGCCGGACCCGACATTTGCTGCGACCGCCGCCTTGGGACGACTGTCCTCCCAGCTTTCCTTGTCGACGCGAACCTCGACACCTGTCGCCTCGGTGAAGCGTTTGGTGTTGGCCAGCCATTGGTCTTCATCGCCCTGGACGAAGGGCGACCAGCGCAGCAGTCTAAGCTTGGCGCCATCCTCGGGTTTGTATTTCAGTCCGTCCTGGGCAAGGGCCGGAGAGCTGATGAACCGACTTCCCAAGGCACCCGCCGCCGCGCCGGCGGTGGTGCGGATCACGTCGCGTCTGGTGAACTTCATGCTCGTTTCCTCCTGTTGTTGTCCTTGCCTGTGGTCCTACTGATCGATACGTGTCTGGAATCTCTGTCCGGTTTCTGCGTGAAAGAGATGGATAAGGCTGGGCTCGGCCGTAAGCCGGATGGTTTCGCCCGGCGTAAAGGAATGTCGTTCCCGGAAATTCGCGACGATCTCTTCGCCGCCGGCTGTCCGGCCGATGAGCTGCACTTCGGACCCGGTTGGTTCAACCACCGCGACGGTGACCGGAATGCCCTGGTCGTCGGACAGCCGCAAATGCTCGGGCCTTATTCCCAGCACCACAGGCTCGCCATTGCGGATGGAAAGTGCCGAGGCCAACGGGACCGAAATCCCCCCGGCGCCGCGGAACGAGGGTGAGCCGTCGGTAGCGATCTCGCCCCTCAGCAAATTCATGGCCGGCGAGCCGATAAAGCTGGCGACAAAAAGATTGTTCGGCCGGTCATAGAGTTCCAGCGGCGGCCCTATCTGCTCGACGATGCCGTCATGCATGACCACGATCTTGTCAGCCATGGTCATGGCTTCGATTTGATCGTGAGTGACGTAGACTGTCGTGGTCTTGAGGCGCTGGTGCAGTTCCTTGATCTCGGCGCGCATCTGCACCCTGAGTTTGGCGTCGAGATTGGACAGCGGTTCGTCGAAGAGAAAGACCGCCGGATCACGCACGATCGCGCGGCCCATTGCGACGCGCTGGCGCTGGCCGCCGGAAAGCTGCCGAGGATAGCGCGCCAGCAACGGCACCAGCCCAAGGATTTCGGCCGCGCGGCGCACGCCTGCATCGCTCTCCGGCTTGGAAACTCCTTTGAGCATCAGCGAGAACGCCATGTTCTCGGCGACGGTCATGTGTGGGTAGAGCGCATAGTTCTGGAAGACCATGGCGACGTCGCGCTCCTTGGGCGCAACGTTGTTGACGACACGTTCGCCAATCGCGATCTGGCCGCGTGAAATCTTTTCTAGGCCGGCGATCATTCTGAGGAGGGTTGATTTTCCGCAGCCCGACGGTCCGACCAGAGTGACGAACTCGCCGTCCTCGATGTTCACGCTGACCCCGTGCAGGATCTCGACAGCGCCGAATGATTTATAGACTTCGCCAATTGCGACAGACGCCATCGATCCTCCCAACAAATTCCCGCGACGTCGTCGAAGGAACAACGCTTCCGCTAGCGACAGCCCTGGCTCCTCCCAGGCTCACGCTAGGCTGAAACGGTAGCGCTACCAAACCGGGCTGTAAAGCGTTTACGGGAAAGCCGAACCTTGGAGGGTCCGCTTCGCGCCACACAATGCTCCCAACTACTCCTGCGTCCGCTTCTGCGTGATCAGGTCCAGCCGCTCGCGGTCGGAGCGTTCGCGTTCGTCGCGGTTGCGTACGTCCTTGTAGGCGCGCTCGACCATGTTGGTGCGGGCGGTCGCCGCGGCGATGAGGCTGGCTTCCTGCCTGGCGCTCGCCAGGTTCGCTTCCTGGCGCACCACCGCCTGGGCAATGCGGCGATGGTAGAGATCGGGAAACAGGGCGGAGAGCGAATCGGCCTGGTCGAAATGGCCGACCAGTTCCTTGGCCTCGGCCTCGGCGGCACTGGCCGCCGCAAGGAAGGTGGCGTGGCGGGTTTCGTGCAGCGCCTTCAGCTGTTCCTGAACCTTGACCAGCTTCTTGAGGCGGTCCTTGCGCGTGCTCATTTCTATCTCGCCAATGTCAGATCGACGAAGCCGTCGACGAACAGCGACAGCATGGTGCCGACGGCGAAATAGAAGATGATCATGCCGCCGGCGATGATGAAGGGCTGGGAGATGAAATAGATCGGGATCTGCGGCGTCAGCTTGTTGACGAAGCCGATCGTCAGATTGACGAGAATAGCATAGGCGACGAACGGGCTGCCGAGGCGGATGACCAGGAAGAACGTGTCCGACACCGTGTCGGTGACATCGACGAGGGCGGCCTGCGGGTTGAAGAAGACGTTGACCGGCGCGACCGTGTAGGAGGAAACCAGCGCGCGTATTATCTCGTGGTCGAAATCGAAGACGAACAGCATCAACAGCGCCGAGAACGAGATGATTGCGGCAAGGGCTGCCTGGGGTTCGGGCTCCTCGATCGCCGGTCCGCCGGTGCCGCCATAACCGACCAGCATGGCGATGGCCGAGCCCATGAAGCGCAGGGCTTCCATGTAGAGCCTGGTCATGGCGCCGATCAGGCCGCCGACCAGAAGTTCCGAGATGATCATCGGCACAAGGATCTGCGGGCGCGGGTCGACGAAAGGAAAGATCTTGTCCCACAGAAAGGCGAGCAGGCCGCCGGTGGCGGCGACCGCCACGAACAACCTGACCTGGACCGGGACGCGGGCGCTGGAGAGGCCCGGCATCAGCATGAAACAGGCGCCGATGCGGCAGAAGGCGAGGAACGCCGCGATGACGACGCCTTGCGACAGCACGCTCACGATATGGTTCCGAGCACCTTGATCTCGACGCCCTTGGCGATTTCGACATGGCTGAGCACCGGCAGCGTGGTGAACAGGCGCTCGATGATCATGCGCACATAGGGGCGGGCGTCGGGCGCGGTGACGAGGACGAAACGCTCGCCGGCTTCCAGATATTTCTTGATCGCCTTGGTGGCGTCCTGGCCGAACTCCTCGAGCTGACGCGGGTCGATGTCGAATTCGCGCACCTCGCCCTTGGCGTCGCGCTTGAGGCTCTGGTGGAAGGCGAGATCCCAGCGGTTGCCGAGGCGCAGCACTTTCAGCACGCCGCCCTCGGACAGGTCGCCGCATATCTGCTGGGCCATGCGGATGCGGACATGCTCGACGATCTGCTCGGTGCGGCGCACATGCGGCGCGATCTCGGCGATCGCCTCGATGATCAGGTGCAGATTGCGGATCGAGACGCGCTCGGCGAGCAGCAGCTTCAACACCGCCTGCAGGCCGGGATAGGAGATGTGCGTGGTGCAGATCTCGTCGGCGAGCTTGCGGTATTCCTGGTCCTGGCGTTCGAGCAGCGCCTTCATGTCCTTGTAGGACAGAAGCTGCGGCAGGTTGTTGCGGATGACCTCGGAGAGATGGGTGAGCAGCACCGACATGTTGTCGGCGAAGGTGTAGTTCTCGCGCTTCAAATCCTCGGCGAAGGCTTCGACCACGGAATAGGCGCGCATGCCGAAGGCCGGCTCGCGGATTTCCTCGCCCGGTATCTCGGGTATGTCGCGGTTGCCGAGCAGCACCATGATCTCGCCGACGCGCATCTGGTACTCGGCCACCACGGTGCCGTGCACCTTGATCTGGTAGCTCTTCGGCGGGATGGCGAAATCGTCGGCGACGCGCACTTCCGGCACGACGAAGCCGTACTGGGTGGCGAATTTCTTGCGCATCTTGCCCATGCGGAAAACCAGTTCCTGATGCGACGTCAGCAGCCTTGTCGACAGCTGCTTGCCGATCAAAAGCTCGATCTCGGCGGTGGCGAGCGAAGCCTTGACCGAGTTCTTCTCCTCTTCGACCTTGGTCGCCTTTTCCTGATCCTTGATCGCCTCGGCTTCGGCGACGGCGCGGTTGGCGCGCATCGGGATGACGTAGCCGAGACCGGCCATGCCGGCGGCGAGCGCAAAGAACGGGAACAGCGGCAGGCCGGGCATCAGGCCGAGCAGCACCAGCAGCGATGCCGCGACATAGAGGGCGCGCGGGTGGGCACCGAGCTGGCCGAACACCGCCTGGTTGGTCGAGCCGCGGGTGCCGCCCTTGGAGACGAGCAGGCCGGCGGCGAGCGACACGATCAGTGCCGGGATCTGGGTGACGAGGCCGTCGCCGACCGACAGCTTGATGAACACGTCGGCGGCATCGCCATCGGCTACATCAGGCACGGTATGGGCATGGGCGAAGCCGCCGACGATGTTGATGGCGGTGATGATGAGGCTG
>NZ_RZPQ01000355.1:0-5913 GCF_003999135.1 Mesorhizobium sp. M7A.F.Ca.CA.004.06.1.1
GCCTGATGGGCGTGCGGGAGACGGATGATGGCTGATGCAAAGACGGAAGTGACGGGCGACGCGATGCCGCTGTTCTATTCGAGGCCCGAGGCGCTCAACCCGGCGCGGCACGGCTCGCTGGGCCTGACCGCGCGCAGCGATTTCGGCTTCGCCCGCTCGGCGCACGCCATTCCGGTGGTGGCGTCGGAAATGCCGGCGGCGATGCGCTCCTACCCAATCGTCTTCATCGGCCCGGGCAAGGCGCCGGTGATCATCACCGGCGTGCGTCAGAACGAGAACCTGTTCGTCGGTGCCGAAGGCAAATGGACCGCGCCGCACTACATCCCCGCCTATGTCCGCCGCTATCCCTTCATCCTTGCCGAAGACCCGACATCGGCCGGCCGGCTGACGCTGTGCGTCGAACGGGCCAGCGACCGCATCGTCGACCAGTTGCTGGCGCCGTCCCGCGATGACAAGATCCTGCCGTTCTTCACCGGCAACGAGCCAACCGAAGCGACCAAACAGGCGCTCGCCTTCTGCAATCAGTTCCAGATCGACTTCCGAGCCACCCGCGAGATGGTCGAAAAGATCGATGCGCACGGCCTGTTTTCGCCACGCCAGAGCAAGGTGACGCTGGAAGGCGGCGAGGTGCTCAACCTCACCGATTTCCAGGTGATCGACGAGCCGGCCTTCAACAAATTGAGCGACGAGGCGTTTCTCGACCTGCGCAAATCAGGCGCGCTCGGCCTGCTCTATTGCCATCTCGCCTCGACCAACAGCTGGACCTCGCTGGTGCATCAGGCGTCGCTGCGGAAGGCGGGGCGGCCAGCGAGCTGATTTCACCCTGGCACGCACCAGATTGATCGTGACAACAGCGCAAGTGATTAACTTGAGGACACAGTGATAGTTCCGTCTTCAGGGCCGCTTACGATGGTCTCCTCGAAGTAATTATTTGTGATCCGAACATAGTATTCTCCAGTCAGAGCGCCGGATTCCGCTTTAAGCTTAAAGTTAATTGTTGTTGTGTCTTCGATGTTAGTGTCGTTGTCGTTGATCAATAAACATGAGGCTATGTCTGAAGTGTCAGCATAAATAAAGTCGATTACCAAGTACTCTGTGTCGTTAAACCAGCCACGGTCCGGGGAGACCGTCACGCTCACAGTAATCGGCTCTCCGGCTCTTACAGCATTCCCTTCAGGTGTATCGACGCGCACTATATCTACTCTTGCCATGATCCATCTCCCTTTGGCATTCTCAAATGACAATCGGGAACGCTAGTCGAGATCGCCGCGCCCGTTGCGGTTCATTGCGCCACCGGACCGCCCCATCGCACCGCCAGACCTGCCCATGGCGCCGCCCGATCGCCCCATGGCACCACCAGATCTCCCCATTGCTCCACCCGACCGACCAAACGAATGCGGGTCCAGCTCTGCACCCAACAGAACATCTTCGAGCGTTCCCGTGTCGAGCTCCAGCCGCATTGTCAGGTCACTCTTGTCGTACACCCAGACCTGCATTCCGCGGGCAAATGAGCCTATCTGCGATGAAAGTCCGGTATAGGCAGGGTCGCTTGGACCGCGGCTCATGACCTTCAGATCGGTGTCCGCCGGAGCTGGATAATCAACCGCGGTGCCAGGCCCATGAACAAGAAGTATGGTCGGTCTGGCCAGCTCGTAGAACTGCGCCTCGAAGGTGAATGCATAGATCCTTGCCAGCAGGCTGCCGGAGGCGTCGATCTGGTTCTGCAGGAATCTGTTATTGCCAGGTCTTGGAGGCCGTCCCCCATCGATCCTCTTCTTCAGCTTCAAATCTTCAAGAACTCTACCGAACAAGTGTATGGCCGAGGTATTTAAAATGGTTTCAGTTATCATGGATCACCCCATCCTCTGCAATGTCGATCAAAGCTCGGCGCCACTTCTGGACATCCAATATTTCTCGAAATAGCTCATATCCGGGAGACGCACCTGATCCCGTGGACGAGCGGTTCGACCCTCATGAACATGGCTCTTTCGGTCTGGCTTCGTCAGGCGAGGCCCGGCACGGTAGCGAAAAATCCCTCTTCGGTCGAAATCCCGGAAGATGATGCTTGATAGTTCTCCTCCGGTCACACGGTCGTCGACCGCGAGCATCGTTCTCGCCATGTCACGATAGTCCAGGAAATCCGGGGCGAGAGCCCACAGCGTCTCGGCGAGATAGGTACCCACGATATCGCGCGCGTCGAGCAGCGCTTCGACGAAACCGTCTGGATTGCGCGTGAAATCGCGGTCAAAGACTTTCTGGAGCGGCGCCTCGGCGGTTGGGTAGATCTCGGCGAGGTCGGCAAGATCTTCGGCCTCCGGCGAAATCAGTCCTCGATCCACCAAGCTCTCGTGAAAGACATCGACCAGAATGTCGAAGACGGCACCCGTTAGAGGTTGCGACAAGGCATGCTCGTCGGTCCAGCCGTCCGCGAAATCGGCCATCGTCAGCTTGTTGTTGGCCTCGCGTATCTGGCGGTGCGGTGAAAATTCCGAAAAGCGAGAGAGTTGATTGGCGATGTAGAGGTTCCCGCGCGTCACCGTCAGAACGTTTTCGATCACGGATGGAAAATGCATGGCCGCGATCAACGAAACGCAGTCGGAAAAGGCCTCCTGAAAGCCCAGATATTCGGGGAACTCAGCTCCCGGCTTGGGTATGCCGAGGACGCTGTAGACGAACGCATGGCCAACCTCATGCGCGATAATATCGAAGTCGAGGCTGAAGGGGAGCGCGCGTCCGTCTTTCGTGAATTGGCTGCCGAGCTCGAGGAAGCCATAGCCGTATTGAGCGTTGTCCCAATCCGGCAGGATCGAGATTTCCAGACGGTCGTGGTGATCGTGGAAATGCCAGACGAGCGGTTGGCCGATGTAACGCTCCCAAACGTCGAGCGTGAAGCGCACGCATCCGAACGCGTGCGCTGCTTCGAAGCCGGGCGTCGAGGGCTGATAGTGATCGAAGTTGCCTTCCTCGTCGGGAATGGCCGGATCGAGGATAGCTCGCGTCCAGGGCGGCAGGGAGATGAAGGGCGTGCCCAACGGACCGTGGTTGACGCCATAGGGCCGCATCTTGTCGGCCGGCTCGACGACATACATACGATCGTCGGATGGGCCAGGTCCGACACTGCCTCGCGGGGAAGAAACCGTAATGATCTCGGGACTTGACGTAGGGTCTTCGAACGGAGGCTGAACGAACAACCTGAACCGGGTACCCATTCCCCACCTCTCGGTTATATTAGTTACGTAACATAATATCCGCGGGATGGCGAGGGCGTTGGTTTTTCGGGTAAATCTTCCTGAAGGCCGATTCTTGATTATCGGCGACAATTTGACTCAAGAACAATGCGTATCGCTACTGCAGCAGCTGGAGCAACTTCTGGTAGCGAGGATGACTGCGAACAGAGGCGAAATCGGAATCGTTCTTGAACCAGAGTCTCATCTCGGCGCCAGCCTGCGGCAGCCACGCTTCCAAAAGGTCGATCGAACGTTCGAACTCCCCCAGCAACGCATAGGTACAAGCTGCGTTGTATTGGACGTTGATATCGTTAGGGTCGATCGCCAGAGACCGGTCAAGCCACTTGGCCGCCCTATCGCGTTCACCAAGGAAGGCCAGCACGATAGCCCCTAGGCAGGCACAATTGGCGTTCTCGGGATGCAAACGGAGTTCCTCTTCAGCTCTCTCCAATGCGATTCGTGCATAAAGCTCCGCATCGTTCTGTTGGCCGAGAGTCCGAAAGACGTTCACCAGCATGACCGGTGCGCCGTAGTCGGACGGTTTGATTTCCATCGCGCGCATGAAGTACGTGGCGGCGAACTCGAACTGGCCGCCGGTTACGCAAAACTCGGCATAGTAACGATTGGCCTCGTGGCAATTGGCGTCGAGCGTAAGAGCCTGTTCGAACGCCGCCGCGGCCTCGGAACGGCGATCGGCGAGGGACAGGGCAAAGCCCCTGGCTGAATGCGCTTCGGCCAAATTCGCGTCCAGGGCCAGGGCCTTGTCCGCGGTCGCGAGAATGTCGTCCACATGGATCGGTGAGCCGTAGTTCGACTGAAGGCGTACGTCGCAGACCGCCAGACCTGCATAGGCACGGGCATATCCCGGATCGAGCTCAATGGCCCTGATATAGCTTTGTCTGGCCATCAGGTGGTTGGCTCTGGTCGCGATGTGGCTGTAATCGCGCCCTCGAAGGTAATGCGTATAGGCTTCCACATTGTCCGTCGGCGCCTGCTCGATAGCTTTCCTCTCCTCAGGCAGGAGCTTGACCCTGAGCTGCGCCACGACCGCTTTGGCGATTTCGTCCTGCACGGCGAAGATGTCGGTGAGGTCGCGGTCGTAGCGGGCAGCCCAAACGTGTCCGTCCGTGGCGCCCTCGATCAACTCGGCATTGATCCTGACCCGGTTTCCCGCCTTGCGGACGCTGCCCTCGACAATGTAGCCGACGCCAAGCTCCCTGGCGATGCGTTCCATCTTGTCGGTCCTGCCCTTGAACGCGAAGACTGTATTGCGGCTGAGCACGAACAGGCCGGAGACGTTCGAGAGGTCGGTTATGATGTCTTCAGTGATGCCATCGCTGAAATACTGCTGGTCGGGATCAGCGCTAAGATTGGCGAATGGCAGGATCGCCACCGACGGCTTGTCGGACCGCACCAGCGTCTGGACGGTTCTGGCCGCAACATGCGTCTCGACATAAGACACGCCCTGGTCCCAGTTGGCGAAGTAGACATGCACCTGCTGGGCAATGTTCTTGACGGTCCTGGTGCCCTGATCGGCGAAGTCGACGCCCAGCTTGTTGCCGACCGCATGGCGCACCGCTTCCGAGCAGGCAATGCCGCCGGGCATCGCGAGGCCCTGCAGCCGCACCGCAAGATTGACACCGTCGCCCTGGAAATCATCGCCGTCGACGATGATGTCGCCAAGGTTGATGCCCATGCGAAACTTGAAATGCCGGTCCTCGGGAATGCCGGCATTCCGCTCGGGCATGCCGCGCTGGATCTCGACCGCGCAGCGCGCCGCATTGATTACGCTGCCGAACTCGACCAGAAAGCCGTCACCCATCACCTTGAAGATGCGCCCGCCGTGCTTGGTGACGGTCGGATCGAAGAACTCCCGTCGATGCTGCCGAAGGAGATTGAGCGTGTGCTCTTCGTCGACCTCCATAAGACGGCTATAGCCGACCACATCCGCGGCCAGGATCGCCGCCAGCCGACGCTCAACATGCTCCTCGGACATGTCGTCTCCTGAAATCGCAGACAATTGTTCCGCCTGAGTTAGTTCTAGCTGATTTACCTGCTCGGCGCCAACGCCGCTGGAGGTCGCTCGCGCCCGATTCGCGGTCTCGGCCGTCAGGGTCGCGAAATGGAAGCGAAAGCCGTTGGCCGATTATCCATGGCATATCGATCGCCCGCGACGCAAATTCCGGAGCCGCCTCGCTCTACCCGCGGACAACCTGTTGAGGCTCAACACCCAGGTCGGATGGGCAGCCCTACGTTCCCGGCTTCGGCTGGAAACGTCGTCCCCCCGCTCCCCGGCGCCAGATAGCAAAAAGGCCCGGTTACCCGGGCCCTTTATGCTTTTCAAATCTAAAGAAGATTTGGAGCGGGTGAAGCGATTCGAACGCTCGACCCCAACCTTGGCAAGGTTGTGCTCTACCCCTGAGCTACACCCGCTCGCACGGCGCTTGGCCGCAAGCCGGGCCTATATGGCTGAAGAGCGCGGCGATTGCAACAGGGAAATCGCAGGCTTTTTGCGACACGATGCGCGGGGCCGGCAAGCCGCCGGCGGGCGCGTGAGTGGCGGGCGGCGGGGCGCCAGCGCGAAGGGCGGTGCCGCTCACCATGATGTCGCATGACGGTCTTGTGTCGGCTGCCCCATTGGCCGTAAACGGCTGGCTTGAGAAACGGGACGAAACCGATGCCGAAG
>NZ_RZPQ01000356.1:0-5913 GCF_003999135.1 Mesorhizobium sp. M7A.F.Ca.CA.004.06.1.1
CCTCGTCGACACCGCATATCCGTTTCAATGCATGAAAATCACGTCGTGCCAGGAGTTCGAGATTGGCGACCAGCGCCTTCATCGCCGGACCGAGCCGGTTGCGCACCGCAAGTTGCAGCGACAGGCATTCGGCCAGGTCGCGGGCAAACAGCCCGGCCGGCTCGAAGGTCTGACACACCGCCAGCACCTTCGCCACGGCAGCGGCATCCGCACCGAGACGAGCGGCGATCTCGGCCAGGTCGGCACGCAGATAGCCGGTCTCGTCAAGGCCGTCGGCGAGTTCGGCGGCGATCAGCCGTGCAGCCGGGTCAGTGAAGGCTAGCGCCACCTGTTCACCGACATGGTCGCGCAGCGTGATCGCAGCAGTCGCCATATCGCCGGCGTCAAACCACTCGGATGAGGAACCCGCGCCATTGCCCGAAGCCGATTTCCATTGTGCCGTCAGGTCGGGACCGAGCCGCTCGCTGGTCCCCGGGTCGTCGGGGAACAGGTTTTCCAGCGACGTGTCGAGCTTGTCCGAGATCGCCTCGGCGCTCCACTGCGTCTCGTTTTCGAACCAGTCGCCTTCGGCGGTGGCTTGCGGCTCCGCCTCGATCTTCTGCGCCTGGTCGCTGGCGGCATCGTCCTGCGGCTCGGCGCGCTCCAGCAGCGGATTGCGCTCGATTTCCTCGTCGATGAAATGCTCAAGCTCGACATGGGTGAACTGCAGCAGCCGAATCGACTGCATCAGCTGCGGCGTCATCACCAGCGACTGCGATTGTCGTAGCTGTAGTTTGGCCGCCAACGCCATGGTTCGGTTTCAAACGCCTCGTCTACGCATCCCGACTTCCGGGCAAGAATTTTGCAGCCGGCCATAAAACTGGCCCGGCTTTTGCTTGTCAAGGCAATTGGTAGCAAAACCCGCTTACCGGAGCGTTATCCCGGAGCAAAATCGAGAAAAAGCGCCGCTCGAACCGGAAAAATCGTGTCAGGAAACAAATTTCACGCTCAGAGCAATTCCAGGAAAAGTGAGAGACCGCTTTCCCGGGAAAAGCGCATAGCGCTTTCCCTTGGGATTGCGTCAAGACGAAAAGACGGAGCGGATTGGCGTTTTCCGTGAAACGACGAACCGTTCAGAGCGTAAAACCCTCGCCGAGGTAAAGTCGCCGCACATCGGGGTTTGCCACCACCTCGTCGGCCCTTCCATGGGTCAGCACCTGGCCGGCATGGATGATGTAGGCGCGGTCGATGAGGCCGAGCGTTTCGCGCACATTGTGATCGGTGATGAGGACGCCGATGCCGCGCGCCGTCAGGTGGCGCACCAGTTGCTGGATATCGGCGACGGCGATCGGATCGATGCCTGCGAAAGGCTCGTCGAGCAGCATGTAAGCCGGACGCGTCGCCAGCGCTCGCGCGATTTCCAGGCGTCGCCGCTCGCCGCCCGAAAGCGACATGGATGGCGCCTTGCGCAGATGGCTGATGTGGAATTCCTCGAGCAGTTCGTCGAGATTGCGCTCGCGCACCTTGCGGTCCTTTTCGACCACTTCCAGCACCGCGCGGATATTCTGCTCGACATTGAGACCGCGGAAGATCGACGCTTCCTGCGGCAGATAGCCGATGCCGAGGCGTGCGCGACGGTACATCGGCATCGACGTGACGTCGAAGCCGTCGATCTCGATCGTGCCTTCATCCACCGGCACGAGGCCGGTAACCATGTAAAAACAGGTCGTCTTGCCGGCGCCGTTGGGGCCGAGCAGCCCAACGGCCTCGCCGGCGCGCACGCCGATGGTGACGCCGCTGACGACCTTGCGGCCCTTGTAGCTCTTGGTCAGCCCCTTGGCGATCAGGGTTCCCTTGAACTTTCCCGCATCGACGGTCACCGTGGCCGGCGCCGAAAGCTTGCCGGCGGCCCGTCCCGGAAGACGCGCCGTCAGCGACGACAGGCTGGCCATCAGGGGTTCGTCGCTCCCGATTTCGGCGGCGGCGTGATCGACATCTGGACGCGTTGCCCAGCGCATGGATCCACCTGAGCCAGCCCGCTTTTCATCTGCACGGTAAGCTTGCAGCCCACCAGAATGTTGTCGTTTTGCGACAGAACGACCTTTTTGCCCGAAAGCACCAGCACCTGGCTCTTCATATCGAAGCTGCCTTGATCGCCTGTCGCGACCTGCGCATCCGACTTGATGTAAACCTTGTCGGAGATCTCCAGGTGATCGATGTTGGCCGAGCCCGTCATCGCCGCACCCGCGGCCTCGGTGCCCTTGGCAGCGGCGTTGGGGTCCTTGACGTAGTAGACCGTCATCTTGCCGGCCTTCATCAATGTCGGCCCCTGGACGACACTGACATTGCCCGTGAAGATGGCGACACTGTCGGCCTGGCGGACTTCCAGCTTGTCGCTCTCGATCTGGATCGGCTTGTCGCCGGACAGTTTGAGGCCTGATTGACTGGTCGTCTGCGCCGATGACGGCCCGAGTCCGAGCAGCAGCAACGCTGAAGTTGCAGCCGCGAGCCGCGTCGAACTACTGAGCCGCATTGGTTTCTCCGCTGTTTCCCTGTGCCGCCTTCAAGGCGGTGGAATCGATGTTGACGCGCACCTTGTTCTCGAAAACCAGAACCTTGCCATTGTCCTGGACCGACATCGTATCCGCCGTGATCCGCGACCCGCCACGGCTGACATCGACGGGATCTCCCGTCTTCATAGTGCCTTTGCCCATGTCGAGGAAGACCGATTTGAACTTGGCCTGCATGCCGTCGGTCGTGGTGATCGTCACGTCGCTGGTCAAATTCATCGTATTGCCGTCGCGATCGTAGGTGCCGTGCGAGGCCTTGACCGCCGCCACATTGTCGGGCGCGATCGGCACCTTGGCGTCGATGCCTTCCAGCTCGATGATACCTTGCGTGCTGACATCCTGAATGGCACGCAGCGCCGTCATCGAATAAGGCTGCTTCTGCTTGGTGAAACCGTTGAGCTTGGGATTGGCCATCACCAGCTTGCCGTTGGAAAAGGCAGTGCCTTCCGCCTGAACCTTCACGGCGACGGGTGCGGCGAGATAGGAATAGACCGGGAAAGCGACCGCTATCAGTGCCGCGGCCACCGGCACGGCAAATTTGAGAACGCGCACGCGGCGCGAATGACGCTGTGCACGGTCGAAAGCGTCGCCGCGCGTCCGGCCGTCCGCCGGGGGAGCCAACACCGCCTCGGCGTTGGTCGGTTCAATCGGTCGCGCTAACATTCACTGCTTTCTTTAACCCTGCCCACCCTTGAGCACCGCCTATAGGTGGGACGCCGGCGCTTTCAAGCAAGCACAAGCCCACGAAAACTGCAAAAATGTGACAGCCGCCTTTGTACAGACGAAAACGAGGTCCGCACAACTGCGTGTTCTCCATAGCAGAAACAGACACGCGGCGTAAAATTTATCCGTCGTCGGTCTCGTCGCCGACCTGGGGCGATTGCACAAACATGTGAGCAGGCCAATACTTGTAGAGCGCCTAGCCGAGGCCGGCCGACTGTCGACGGGGATGGCTACCTCACGTCCAGGTGCTGACTTGTCTCGCCATACGCAAAAGAGAACTGCTTCCAGATGGGCGGATCATGGTCTAAAAGCGTCTCCTCCCGCCGACTGAAAGGCTGACCATGGCACTGAGAGCCGACGACCTGATCGACCGCCGCCGTTTGCGGCGCAAGCTGACATTCTGGCGCGTCGTCGCCATAGGCATCGTAGCCCTTGGGGTGATTGCGCTTTCAACCTGGTTCTATGGCGACGATTTCGGCGGCTCGACGGTCGACCATATTGCCAAGGTCAAGATCGAAGGCACGATCACCGAGGACGAGGAACTGATCAAGCGGCTGGAAACCATCCGTCTTTCATCGAAGGTGAAGGGCGTGATCCTGTCGATCGATTCGCCTGGCGGCACCACCGTCGGTGGTGAGTCGATCTATGAAGAAGTGCGCAAGCTGGCCGCCGACAAGCCGGTGGTGGCGGAAGTCGGCACGCTCGCCGCATCGGCGGGCTATATGATCGCCAGTGCCGCCGATCACATCGTTGCCCGCAAGACCTCGATCGTCGGCTCGATCGGCGTGCTGATCCAGTATCCCGACGTCAGCGGCCTGATGGACAAACTCGGCGTCAAGCTGGAGGAGGTGAAATCCTCGCCGCTGAAAGCCGCACCCTCTCCCTTCAAGCCGACCAATGACGACGAGCGTGCCATGGTTCGCAAACTCATCCTCGACAGTTATAACTGGTTCGTCGACATCGTCGCCGAACGCCGCAAGATGACCCGCGAACAAGCGCTGGCGCTTGCCGACGGCTCGATATTCACCGGGCGTCAGGGCGTAGCCAACGGGCTGATCGACGCCGTCGGCGGCGAGGCGGTAGCGGTCGACTGGCTGGCGACCAAGGGCGTCGATGCCAAGCTCAAGGTCGTCGAGTGGAAGGATACCGAACAGCGCGGCGGCTTCCTGTTCTCGAAAGCGATGGCGCAAACCATCGGCAGTGCGCTCGGCCTGCCCGCCTACAGTGGCGACGTCATCCATGAACTCGGAGCCGACCGCTTGTTTCTTGACGGTCTCGTTTCCGTCTGGCACCCTTGAGACGCCGTTTGGGGCAAGTGAAAAAAGCAAATAAAATCATCCTCATAATTTTGACCGCACTGCTTTCACGGGGACCCGTCTCATGATCAAGTCCGAACTTGTGCAGATTATTGCCACGCGCAATCCGCATCTTTTCCTGCGCGACGTCGAAAACATCGTCGGCGCCATCTTCGATGAAATCACCGACGCCCTTGCCGAAGGCAACCGGGTCGAGTTGCGAGGCTTCGGCGCTTTTTCGGTGAAGAACCGTCCCGCCCGCACCGGCCGCAATCCGCGCACCGGCGAATCCGTCGAGGTCGAGGAGAAGTGGGTGCCGTTCTTCAAGACCGGCAAGGAACTGCGTGAAAGGCTGAACGGCGGCAAGTAGGCGCGACGTCAGCGCCTGACGGCCTTTCGGACAGGCCAGCTTCCGACGGAAAACATCATGTTCAATCGCTTCATCCTCATCGCGATCTTCGTGCCCCTGGCGATCATCCTGATCGCACTCGCCGTTGCCAACCGCGAACTGGTCGCCTTCACGCTCGATCCGTTCAACCCCGGCAATCCGAAGCTGACCCTGACTTTGCCGCTGTTCATTTTCCTGTTCCTGGCACTCGCCATCGGCATGATCGTCGGCAGCCTGGCAACCTGGGTCAAGCAGGGCCGCTATCGCAAGCTGGCGCGCCAGCGCGGCGTCGAGGCCGAGAACCTGCGCCAGGCGGTCAGCCGTGCGCCGGCGGCACCGCAAAGCCCGGCTCTGGGAACGGCCCCAGGCTCCACCCAAGGGTCCGCCCAAGGGTCCGCCCATGGGTCCGCCCATGGGTCCGCATTGCCGAAGCCGACCGCTTGAGCCGCCCGTCGGCGGTTTTGTCCCCACGGAGTTCTTCATGCTGACCATTTCGGCCGCAGAGGTCGACCATGCGCTGAGCTTTGCCGGGCTGGTCGAGACGCTGCGCATGGCGTTTCGCGACGGCGCGGTGCAGCCGGTCAGGCATCATCATACGATCGAGCGGCCAGATGGCGCGGCCTCCACCCTGCTCTTGATGCCCGCCTGGACCGACCTCAACGCGGCCGGCACATCGGCCGGCGGTCACATCGGCGTCAAGATCGTCACCGTGTCCCCCGACAACAATGCCATCGGCAAGCCGGCGGTGATGGGGCTCTATCTCCTGCTCAATGGCGCCACCGGCGAACCTGAGGCCTTGATCGACGGCCAGCGGCTGACACAGTGGCGCACCGCCTGTGCTTCGGCGCTTGCGGCCTCCTATCTCGCCCGCGACGATGCCTCGCGGCTGCTGGTGGTCGGCGCCGGCGCGCTGTCGCCCTTCCTCGCCAAGGCGCACTCGGCCGTACGGCCGATCAAG
>NZ_RZPQ01000357.1:0-5909 GCF_003999135.1 Mesorhizobium sp. M7A.F.Ca.CA.004.06.1.1
TCGCCGAAGGTTCGGAAGCGCTGTCGAGCCGTGCCTCGGAAATCGGCCGTATCTTCGACGAGGCGGATCAGCGTCTGGTGTCGCGCATCGCCAGCAGCACCTCCACGATCGGCGAGCATGCCGAGACGATCGTCGGTGCCTTTGCCGATACCGAGCAACGGGTTGCCGAACGCGCAAGGCGGACCGGCCAGGAGATGGCCGTGCACGCCCGCGAAATCGAGCAGGCGCTTGCCGGTGCGGACGAGCGTTTCGCGTCGAGTGCCGCGGCCGCGGCAGCCCGTGTCGAAGAGCAGGTCTCAGGCGTCGAGAACCGCCTCGCCTTCACAGCCGAGACGATGGGCCAGAAGCTCAACGAACAGGTGTCGAATGCCGAGGCGCAACTCGTCTCGCGCGCCAATGTGATCGCCGAGACCTTCACCGCGGTTGGCCAGCATATCGGCCAAAGCACCAACGATGCCGCCAAGACGATCGGCGCCAACACCCGCGAACTCAACACCATGCTCGCCGCACGTTCGGCCGAAATGTCGAAGATCCTCGACGAAACCGCACGGCCCCTGGTCGAGCGCTTCGCCCAGGGCGGCTCGGACCTGCAAAAGAGCATGGAAGAGGTCACCGAACGCGCCACCGAGAAGCTGCGCAGCGAGAATGCCGCGCTTGTCGACGCGCTCGCCAGCCGCACCGCCGAAACCTTGTCGGCGGTCGAAGGCGCCCGCTCGTCGCTGTCCGACAGCGTCGCTGATCTCATCGGCCGCATGACCAAGTCCAGCTCGCAGCTCGGCCAGCTGATCGATCAGGCCGCGGTCAATCTCGGCCAGGTCGATGAACGCCTGAGCGGCAGCACGCAAAGCTTCGCCGCCACCACGGAAAAAGCCGCGCAGACCTTCGCCAGCTCGGCACGTCTGGTCGATTCGAACACGACGAGGCTGACGGAACTGTCGTCGTCCACCTTGCGCGAGGTGGCGTCGATCGCCACCAAGTTCGACGAACACAGCCGCCTGCTGTCCAGCGCTTCGGACCTGCTGAGCTCGGCCCAGAGCAATCTCGAACACACGCTCGAACGGCAATCGTCGCTCGAAGACCTCGCTGTCGGCCTGGTCAAGAAGTCGGAAGATCTCGAAAGGGTCATGCGCTCGTTCGAAAATCTCGTCGGCCAGACGCTGCAGAACGCCGAAGGCAAGACGATGGAGTCGGCCGACAAGATCCGCAACGCCATCACCGACGTCGTCGATTCGGCAACCAAGCGCTTTGCCGATGCCACCGAGGAGATGCGGCGCACCGCCGGCTCGATCAAGAGCGAACTCGACCTGACCCGGGCCGAGCTCAAGAAGGGCGTCATCGAAATGCCCGAAGAGGCAAAGGAATCGACCTCGGCCATCCGCCGCGCCGTTTCCGAGCAGATCAACGCCCTGAAGGAGCTTTCGGACATCGTGGCCAAGTCCGGCCGCGGCGGTGACGGGTCCGAACCACGCAACCTGCGTCCGGCGCCGCAAGCGCCGGCCGCACGCGCTGCCGAGCCGCCGCGCCGCGCACCGGCACCGCAGCCGGACCTGCGCACGCCTCAGGCGCCCTTGGGCGGCCCTGCATTGCGCGGCACGCTCGACCTTGAGCGTCCTGCCGAGGCGGCACCGCGTCCGCGCGGCGATGCCAGCGCCCGCACGCCCCAGGGCGGATGGGTGCGGGATCTGCTGACCGCGGCATCGAACGATGAGGACCTCAGGTCGGCAGCCCCTACGGCCCCCGTGGAAGCGCAGCGCGCTACCCCTGCCCAGCGCTCGCCCCTGCATGTCGTGGAATCGCTGAACTCGCTCTCCGTCGATATCGCGCGTGCCATCGACCACGAGGCTTCGATCGAGCTGTGGAACCGCTACCGGCGTGGCGAGCGTGACGTGTTCACAAGGCGGCTCTACACGTTGAAGGGACAGCAGACGTTCGACGAGATCCGTCGCAAGTATCAGGCGGAAGCCGAGTTCCGCGCCGCTGTCGACCGCTACTGCGACGATTTCGAGAAGCTGCTCAAGGATGTCTCGCGCAACGACCGCGACAACATCATGGCGCAGACCTACCTGACGTCGGACACCGGCAAGGTCTACACCATGCTGGCCCATGCGAGCGGCCGCCTGCACTGAGCGGGCGACGAGGATCACAATCGGTCGGCGCCGCCCCTCATCCGCCTGCCGGCACCTTCTCCCCATATAGTGACGGGGAGAAGGAGATGGCCGCACTCCCGGCGCCCATTCAGCAACGTTGGCGATTGGCGAAATCTTCGGCGACAACGTCTTTCTCCCCGTCACTATACGGGGAGAAATGCCCGGCAGGGCAATGAGGGGCGGCGCAAACCAAAGATCTTTAGTCGATGCGCTGTGCGACGTGGTTTCAACGCGACGCACGATCGCTTTGAAAGCTCGGCCGGCTCAGATCACCGAATCCGTCCAGCGCACGATTTGCCCGGCGGCGTCGCCGAACGCCTTGTCGAGCGCGCTGACATAGGCAGGATTGCCGCTGCCCGAGACGGGTGCGGCTGCGGTGAAGCTCTTGGAGGCACGGACCTCGCCGTTGCGATCGTTCAGGATCCGCACGAACAGATCGACCTCGGCATGTTCGCCGCCGTCGACACGCACCTCGAAGGACCGGATTTCGACGATCACCTGATAGTCGATCGCCAGGCCCTCGCCCGGCTTGCCGACGCCGGCAAAGCTGCCCGAGCGCTGGAAGGTCTCGGCCAGCCGCGCCTGCACGATCAGCGGCAGCCGGTCGGCCCATTGCGCGCCCTTAAGATACTGGATCGAGCGATCCGACGGTTTGATGACGATGTTCTGGCTGTCCAGCGCCTTGAGCGCCGACGGCTGCGCGATCAGGATCTGGCGGCGGCTATGGCCATGCGCGTCGATCGACGGCGCCGACAGCTCGAACGTATCGAGCGGCGCGGGCTTGCCGCCCAACGCCGCGCAGCCGGCCAGCGTCAGGGCAAGCAGTGCCGCAGCCGATGTCAACCCGCCCGTTTTCACCCACACAGACTTCACGCGCGATCCCCGTTGTCCCCGGATCGTAAGATCGACCCGCTTTCGCGGCTCATGTTTCTGGGGCGCGCCGTCGCCGAAGTCAACGCCGCGCCCTGCCATCGAATTGCCGAACCTCGCCGTCGCCACCCGAAAGGATGCGCTGCGGATTGCGGCTGAGATCGGTCACCGCCTCTTCGATGCGGCTGATCGAACGGCGGCTGTCCTGCACCAAGGCCTCGACATTCGAAAGTCCCTGTCCCGAGAAGCGCGCCAGATTGTCGGTGATGACGCCAAGGCGGGCATTCAGCGTGTCGGCAACCTGCTTGAACGACTTCAGCGTCGCCCTGGCATCCGCCATCACGCCATCGGCCTGCCCCGACCCGAGCAAGGTATCGACCCTGGCAAGAATGCCATCGACCCGCACCGAGGCATCGTTGAGCCGTTGCGCGAGCTGCTTTGCGTCCTTGATCGTCTGGTCGATGTCGTCGGCCCGGTTGGCGAACTTGTGGGTCACCTCAGCGATATCGGCGGCGGCCTTGTCGGCGCTCTCGCTGGCCTTTTGGATGTTGGCGAGCGCCGAGCGCACTTGTGCGGGATCGATACCGTCGATCACGTTGTCGACCTTGGCCAGCGTGCCTTGCGTCCGTTTGGCGAAGTCGTTGACCGATCCCACGGCTGTATCGACGTTCTTGATCACGCCGTCGAGCTGCTTCGACGTCTCCTTGAGGTTACCGGTTACCGCGTCGACATTGGCGACGATGCTCTTGATCTTGTCCTTGTCGACGGCGTTGAGAAGGCCTTCGGCTGCTTTCAGCGTGCCGTCGAGTTTGCCGGAAACGCCTTTAAGCTCATCCGCCAGCGTGCTGGCGGCGGACAGGAATTTGTCGATGCCATCCGAATTCTTGGCCAGCGCATCGGAGAAGGTCTGAACATTCTGGACGGTCTGCGTCAGCGGCCCGCGAACGTCCCTGGTGAAGCCTTCGAGCTCGGTCAGCACCTTGTCGGCGCGGGTGAAGATATTCTGCGCCGTCTGCAAGAGGTTGGTCACCGCCGACGGGTTGGCGACGATCTCGGCGACCTTGCCTTCCTTTTCCGCCTGGTCGAGGAGTTTCACTTCCTTGGGGTCGGCGCCCTTGAGCTCGATGTTGGCCTGCCCGGTCAGGCCGGCAAGCCCGATATCGGCTTGCGTCGATTTGGTGATCGGCGTCATGCGGTCGATCTCGGTATCGGCGATGGCAACCGTCGGATTGTCGACGTCGATATAGACGCGCTTGACGTCGCCGACCTTGACGCCGTTGAACAGCACGAAACTGCCGCGGCCAAGCCCGGACGCAGAGCCCGGAATGCGCACGCGCAGCAACGTCGTCTCGCCCTTGTCGCCGATGGCCGCCGTCCAGTAGACGAAGGCAAACGCCGCCAGGATCGCGGCCAGCGTGAAGATGCCGACAATGACGTAGTTGGCTCTGGTTTCCATTGTCCCACTTATGGCTATGCGCGCGCCGCAAGATCAAGTTGCCGGGCGCGTTTTCCGCGGAAATAGGACTTTACCCACGGTTCCTCGCTCTTCAGCATGTCGTCGATGGTGCCTTCGACCAGCACTTTCTTCTTGCCGAGCACGGCCACCCGGTCGCAAGCGGTGAACAGCGTGTCGAGATCGTGCGTGACCATGTAGACAGTCAAATCCATCGTATCGCGCAGCTTGACCACCAGCTCGTCGAACTCCGCCGCGCTGATCGGATCGAGGCCCGATGTCGGCTCGTCGAGGAAGACGATGTCGGGATCGAGCGCCAGCGCCCGGGCCAGCGCGGCGCGCTTGATCATGCCGCCGGACAGTTCGGACGGGAATTTCTGCGCTGCATCGGGCGGCAGCCCGACCAGCTCGATCTTGAGCATCGCCAGTTCGTCCATCAGCTTTCGCGGCAGGTCGAGATATTCGCGCATCGGCACCTGGACGTTTTCCTGCACTGTCAGCGCCGAGAACAACGCGCCGTGCTGGAACAGCACGCCAAGTCGCATGTCGATGCGCAGACGCTCGGCATCATCAGCTTTCTCGACATCGACGCCGAACAGCTTGATCGTACCCGACTGCTTGCGCGTCAGGCCGAGAATGGTGCGCAGCAGAACGGATTTACCAGCACCCGAGGCGCCGACAAATCCAAGGATTTCGCCGCGCCTTATGTCGAGCGACAGTCTGTCGAGGATAAGCTTGTCGGCGAAGGACACGCTGATGTCGTGCGCGGATAGCACGATGTCGCCCTCACCCGCCTCATCCGCCAATGCGCCCGCCCTTTTCCTGTTTCGCAGGTTCATCTCAGAACTCGATCGCTGCGTAGAACATGGCAAAAAGTCCGTCGAGGATGATGACGACGAAGATCGACTTCACAACCGAAGCGGTAACATGCTGGCCGAGCGATTCGGCGCTGCCGCCGACCTTCATGCCTTCGACCGAGGCAATCGTGCCGATGATCATGGCCATGAACGGCGCCTTGATCAGGCCGGCAAAGATGGTGCTGAGATCGATGGCGACGCGCAACCGGTCGATGAAGGCGGCGGGCGGGATGTCGGAATAGAGCCAGGCAGCCAGTATGCCGCCGCCGAGTGCGGCGAAATTGGCGATGATGGTCAGGCATGGCAAGGCGATGACCAGCGCCACGAGCCGCGGAAAGACCAGGACGCCGATCGGGTTGAGCCCGATGACCTTCAGCGCGTCGACCTCCTCGCGCATCTTCATCGAGCCGATCTCGGCGGTGATCGCGCTGCCGGAGCGGCCGGCGATCATGATCGCCGTCATCAGCACGCCGAGTTCGCGCAGGATCAGCACGCCGACCAGGTCGACGACGAAGATATCGGCGCCGAAATAGCTGAGCTGATAGGCGCCTTGCTGGGCAACGATGGCGCCGACGATCGCCG
>NZ_RZPQ01000358.1:0-5855 GCF_003999135.1 Mesorhizobium sp. M7A.F.Ca.CA.004.06.1.1
ACCTCATTGGTCCCTTTCCGAGCGGCGCGCCCGCCATCTTCATCGATCAATGCGCACGTATGGGCGGAGCGGCCGCAATGGTGGGCGTGGTCGGCGACGACGATTTCGGCGTCGTCAACATGGAGCGCCTGAAGCGGGACGGCGTAGACACTTCAGCCATCGCTGTTTCCCCGGATTATCCGACGGGCAGCGCCTTTGTTCGCTACCGCACGGACGGAAGCCGCGATTTCGTCTACAACATCGCCAAATCCGCCGCCGCCCGACTGGAATGGAGCCCGCAGGTCGAGGCGCTGATCGCGCGTTGCGGGCATATCCATGTCATGGGAACGGTGTTCGCAAGTCCCGCAGCCTGGGCGATCACCGAACGCGCGATCCCGCTGATCAAGGCACGCGGCGGCACGATGTCGCTCGATCCGAACCTGCGCAAAGAATTGCTGGCGCACGGCCAGACCGAGGAGAAATTCGCCGGTCTGGTGGACGAAGCGGACCTGCTGCTGCCGTCGGGCAATGAATTGTTCCTGGCCGCCGGCACGGACGGGGAGGAACGCGCGATCGAGGCGCTGTTCAGACGAGGGGTCAAGGAGATCGCCGTGAAGCGCGGCGAACATGGCGCGTCAGCCCGTCAAAGCACCGGAGCCCGCGCCGATTGCCCCGGCCTCATCGTCGAGGAAACGGACCCCACCGGCGCCGGCGACTGTTTCGGGGGAGCCTATGTCGCATGCCGGCGGCTGGGGATGGCGCTGCAGACGGCGCTCGAATTCGCCAACGCGGCAGGGGCGCGCAACGTCACACGCCTCGGTCCCATGGAGGGAGCCGGCACGCCGGCCGAGCTGGAGGATTTCATGGCAAGAACGGCGAGAAGAAATTGATGCGTGTGGCGATCGACGATTTGCCGGACCTGCACAGGGACGGGAAGAAAATCGGGGTGACCTCGGTGTGCTCGGCGCACCCGCTGGTGCTGAAAGCCGCACTGCGCCACGGGCGGGAAACCGGCACCACCGTCCTGATCGAGGCGACGTGTAATCAGGTCAATCATCTGGGTGGTTATACGGGCATGACGCCGGCCGATTTCGCGGCGATGGTGGAAGCGCTCGCGGCAGCCGAGCAGTGCCCGCAAAAGCTGATCGTGCTTGGCGGGGATCATCTCGGCCCCAATCCCTGGAGAGACCGGCCCGCCGAGGAGGCGATGGCGCAGGCCGGGACGATGATCGATGCCTATGTCCGCGCCGGCTTCCGCAAGATCCACCTCGATGCCTCGATGGGCTGCGCGGGTGAACCGGCGGCGCTAGACGACCACACGGTGGCCGGGCGCGCGGCCAGGCTGGCAGGCGTCGCGGAGCAGGCGGCAGCGCAGAGCGGCGGGGCAAGCCCGGTTTACATCATCGGCACGGAAGTGCCGCCGCCCGGCGGCGCCGATCACGCTTTGGATGCGATCACCCCGACCAGTCCGGAGGCGGCTCGCCAGACACATGCCATTCACGCCCAGGCATTCCAAACCGCCGGGCTTGAAAGCGCATTTTCCCGCGTCATCGGGCTTGTGGTGCAGCCGGGCGTGGAGTTCGGCAACCAGAATGTGATTTTCTACGATCGGACCAAGGCCAGCGACCTGGCGGCAACTCTGAGCACATTGCCGTCGCTCATTTTCGAAGCTCATTCGACGGACTATCAGGGCGAGAGGCCGCTGCGTGAACTCGTCGAGGACGGCTTCGCCATCCTCAAGGTCGGCCCCGAGCTGACCTTCAAGCTGCGCGAGGCGCTGTACGCGCTCGACCTGATCGCTTCCGACCTGGTGCCTGGCTATGGCGAGCGGCCACTTTACCACGCCATGGAAGAGCAGATGCAAGCCACCCCCAAGAATTGGGCAAGCCACTATCATGGAAGCGATGCCGACAAGCGGACGCTGCGCCACTACTCCTATTCCGATCGCATCCGATATTATTGGGCGATCCCGCAAGCCCGTGCCGCCTGCAACCGTCTCTTCGATACGTTGAACGGCCGCAAGGTGCCGGTGACGCTGTTTCTCCAGCACCTGCCTTCTGCAGTCACATGGGCTGGCCGCGCCTGCGACGTCGAGGAGATCGCGATCGGTCACGTCCGGCGGAGCATCGAGGCCTACGCCGGGGCATGCGGCACCTGAGATCCTCGTCCGGCACTTCAAGGCCAGAGCGGATGGCCTGGCGGGCGGCAGGAACGCTTACAGCGATGGCCCCAATCGGATCGGACTGCCGTCGCTGAAACGGGATTGACGGAACCTGTAGAGATTGTGCCCGGTCTCGTTGCCTTGGACGAGGTCGGACAGCACACGGCCGATGCCGGGTCCGATGCCGAAGCCGTGACCACTCATCCCGGTCGCTATGACGAGACCTGGGATCGCAGCGGCGCGATCGACGATGGGCACGACATCAGGCATCGCATCGATCATGCCCGCCCAGCTCGCCTTGATCGGCACAGTCGTGAACTGAGGGAACAGTTCCCTGAACCCGCGGTCGATGGCGCGAAGCGCCGACGTCTCGGGAGCGGGATTGAGGACCCGCATCCGTTCGAAAGGGCTTTCTTCATCCGCGTTCCATCTGCGCGGCGTCGACCAGCCATCCGGGTATCCTCGCGGCGCGGCCGGCAGGTAGCGTGTGCCGAAGGGATTGGCCATCAGGGCGCTGATATATTTGCCCGCATGGCGAAATGCGTCCGGCCCTATGTAGAGTTGGCTACTGCCTCCCGATGCGAGCGTATACCCGCCATCCTGCCTGCGTCGGAAAGCGATGCGTTCATCCGCGGCGGCACCGGCGTGGATTTCCGCCATCGGTGCTGTCGCGGCGACGGTCGCCCTGACGCTGAGCTGCGGAATCGAGATGCCATGGGCGCGCAGGAAGAGCGACGTCCACGCGCCGCTGGCGACGAGGACGCTCGAGGTCGCGATGAGCCCTTTCTCGGTCCAGACGCCACTGGTGCGACCCCCGGAGATGTCGAGCATACGTGCCGCGCAATTCTCGATGATCGTCACGCCTTCGCGGGCCGCCAGGCGCGCAAGCGCGGGCACGGCGACCCAAGGTTCGGCGCGCATGTCCGACGGGGTGATCATTGCGCCTTTGAACGGTAGCGCCATGGCCGGGATCAGGCTTGCCAACTCACCTTGGTCGAGGAGACGCGTGTCGACGCCATGAGCCTGGGCGATCGTCAGGAATTTCGCGAAACCGGCCATCTCCTTGTCCGTCCGCGCAAGATAGGTGACGCCCGTCTGCTTCAGTCCTATGTCCTCGCCACACTCCTGCGCCAGTTGCCGCCAGAGGCGCTGCGCTTCGATGACGATCGGCAGTTCGTCGGCATCGCGGCCCTGCTGCCGGATCCAGCCCCAATTGCGCGAGGATTGCTCGGCGGCGATGCGGCCCTTTTCCAGCAGCGTCACCGAGACGTTCCGTCGCGCCAGGAACAGTGCCGTGCTCACGCCAATGACCCCGCCGCCGATGATCACGACGTCCGAAGTCTTCGGCAGGGGCTGCTGGAACTGGATCGAGGTGGCTTCGGTGAAGGGGAAGATTGTCAAAGAGCACCGTCCTTCTTGGTATGCTGCGGCGACATCCGGTCCACGCTGGCAGCGAGATCTGGGCAGCGATATCTGGCCGCCGTGAAATGTCGATACCACGCGAGGAGATTGATCGTCAGCTAGTGCTTCAAGGCCGCCTATCGCGACGCGGGCGGCAAAGGTCGAAACAGCATCGTAAAAGCGAACGGACCTGACGCGCCCTACGGTAGACGATTTCGTCCATCTGGAAATACCAAGTGAGCGAGAAGATCGTCGCTCCCGAACCCGCCTGACTTGGAGACGATGACAGCGCCATTCCATGTGGCCGACACCATCCTGCTGACCGCCACGCCGGGCTCGTAGAGTCCCTCGCACAAGAAATGGCTGGCTCCGCAGATGCCTGCCAGCAGCCGCAGCGTCGACCCGCCTGTCACCAAGACAGAACGCGGCGTCGGCAGCCTGGCCACAAGCTGGATGAGCGATCGCTCGATGGCAAGGCGCGCCTGGGATTCCGAAGCAGCGTGGGAGGGCGCGAGCAAAACAAACGGTGGTTCGAGAGGCATGGGACTGGAGCCGTCCATCACGACGGTCTTCAGCCCGCTGACCGCTGCGACCTGGCGCAAAGCAACCGGATGGTTCGTGCCGCAGATGGCGAGATCGAGTGCCTGTGGCCGAAGGTGGGCCGTCCGACTTCCAGCGAGCATGGAGGCCAATCCACCTGAGCCGACATAAAGATCCTCGCTATCCACTCCAAAGGCTGCAATCGCCGCCGCAAGCTCGGCATCGCTTGACGCATCGGCGACAAAAAATCCCTCGCTTGCGCAGGCCTCGCCGATCATGGCAGCCGGAACCCCGTGGCCCAATAATGCATCGACAAGTGCCGGACCGACGGGTGTTATCCCATCCTGCGATACTACGTGCTGCCGGCCGTTGACTGTTGCCCGGCCCAACGCCGGAAAAGCAGGGGCGAAAAGGGCACGCCTAAACCGTCCGGCGCGAAAGGCCGCAACCGACTCTGCGACAGGGTGTCCACGCATGACGCTATCGATTTTCTTGAACGACAGCGACCGTGCGCCCGCTTTGCGATCGGCAAAAACGCCTGTGACACGATCGTATGCCGCTCGTTCCCCTAAGTCCCGGCTGTCGAGATCAATGGCGTTGCAGCCGGAGAGGCCCGGCGGCAGGTCGAGCCAGACCTTCACCGGTTTTTCTGGACTCGCGAAATAGCCGGCCGTGTCGAGCGCACCGGTGATGTCGTCCGCGACGATCAGGACATCCGGCTTGCCAAGCCCGCGCCCGTCGGGGCTACGGTTCACGCAGCGTTCTCCGTGGTCAGCGACAAGGCGTAGTCGATCGCCTCTATGAGGCTGCTTTCGCGGGCGATCCCGCGGCCGGCGATGTCGAAAGCGGTCCCGTGGTCGACGGAGGTCCGCGCGATCGGCAGGCCGAGCGTGATGTTGACGCCGCTCAGGCCAAGCCATTCACCGGTCTGCGGGTCGATCTGGAAGCCAAGCAGCTTCACCGGAATATGGCCTTGATCGTGGTACATGGCCACGACCGCGTCATAGGCGCCGCCGCGCATTTTCACGAAGACGGTATCGCCCGGAACGGGACCATGGACGTCGTGGCCGCGCGCCCTGTAGTCGGCGACAATCGGCTGGGTAATGCGGATGTCGTGGGTCCCGAAAATACCGCCCTCCCCGGCGTGCGGATTGAGCGCGGCAATCGCAACGCGAGGCGCCGTGATCCCCAGATGATTCAGGGCTTCGATCGTCAGGTCGAGAACCCGCCGCATGCGCGGCTCCGTCGCCCTCTTCGGCACATCTTCCAGCGGAATGTGGGTCGTGACGTGGCTGACGCGAAAAGAACCGTGCGCGAGCATCATCGCGCTGTCTCGCGCCCCGGTAAGCGCCGCCAGCAGCTCGGTGTGACCCGGGAACCGATAACCGGCAAGATGCAGCGATTCCTTGTTGAGCGGCGCGGTGACGATGGCCGAAGCCTCGCCGGCCATCGTACGCCGCACACCCTCGGCCACGGCCTCATAGGCCTGCCTGCCGCCTTCCGCCGACACCTGTCCGATCTCAACGGCGGAACCCTCGATCGGCCAGATGCCGAGAGGTTCATCCGCATTCGCGACGGCGGGCAATGGTAAGGCCAGCGACCGGGCTGTCCCGCCAAGCGCCGCAAGTGACCCGATCAGGCGGAGCCGAACCGTGCCAGTCTCAAGGACCGCCGCGAAATGATGGGCGGCCTTGAGCGCGATCTCGGGTCCAACGCCGGCCGGATCGCCGATGGTGATGGCTATGGTTGCGGTCATTCAGCTCTCCATAAGCGC
>NZ_RZPQ01000359.1:0-5845 GCF_003999135.1 Mesorhizobium sp. M7A.F.Ca.CA.004.06.1.1
CTCGAATGCCGATCGCCAGGCGATCGAGAAGTCCGGGGCGACAGGCGAGCTGCTCGCTCATCTCATCGACCGCCAGGGCAAGCTTTGCAACTACTCGCTCAACCGTTCGCTGGTCTCGTTGACGCTTGACGAGTTCGCGACCATCCCGCGCTCGATCGGCATTGCAAGCGGCCCCAGCAAGGTCGCGCCGATCCTCGCCGCCCTGCGCGGCAACCATCTCGACACCATCGTCACGGACGAGGCCACGGGGCTCCAGATCCTCGAGCTGGCCGAACAGGAGGTAGCATGAATTCTCGACAGATCCAGCGGCAGATCGGCAAGTCCGGCATATCGGCGTCGGCCGTAGGCCTGGGCACCTGGGCGATTGGCGGGTGGATGTGGGGCGGCACCGACGAGAAGGAGTCGGTCAGGGCGATCGAAGCCTCGATCGATGCCGGCCTCAGCCTGATCGACACAGCGCCGGCCTACGGTCTTGGCCGCAGCGAGGCGATCGTGGGCACCGCCATCAAGGGCAAGCGCGACAAGGTGGTGATCGCGACCAAATGCGGGCTGAACTGGCATTCGGGCAAGGGCGGCCATTTCTTCGATCAGGACGGCAAGCCTGTGCATCGCTATCTCGGCGCCGACGGCATCGCCTATGAGATCGAGCAGAGCCTGCGCCGTCTGGGCACCGATCATATCGACCTCTACATCACCCATTGGCAGGACCCGACGACGCCGATCGCCGAGACGATGGCGGTATTGGAAAAGCTCAAGGCAGCCGGCAAGATCCGCGCCATTGGCGCCAGCAACATCAGCGCCGAGGATCTTGGCCAGTATATCGATGCCGGCCAGCTCGATGCGATCCAGGAGCGCTATTCGATGATCGACCGCGACATCGAGAGCAGCCTGCTGCCGATCACCCGCCGCCATGACATTGCCACCCTCAGCTACTCGTCGCTGGCGCTGGGGCTGCTTACCGGCACGGTCGACCCAGAGCGCACATTCGGCGGCGACGACCAGCGCAAGGACAACCCACGCTTTTCCACGGCCAACCGGCAGAAAGTCGCAAAGCTGAAAGAGGCAATCGCCCCGATCTCCGAGAGCCACCAGGCGTCGACGGCGCAGATCGTCATCGCCTGGACGCTCGCCCAGCCGGGCATCACCTTCGCCCTGTGCGGCGCGCGCAATCCCGAACAGGCGCTCGACAATGCACGGGCCGGCGAGATCACGCTTGCGGCAAGCGAGCTAGCGGCAATCGACGC
Organism: Mesorhizobium sp. M7A.F.Ca.CA.004.06.1.1; assembly: GCF_003999135.1. NCBI lineage: Bacteria > Pseudomonadati > Pseudomonadota > Alphaproteobacteria > Hyphomicrobiales > Phyllobacteriaceae > Mesorhizobium > Mesorhizobium sp. M7A.F.Ca.CA.004.06.1.1. Next base: position 1,245 of record NZ_RZPQ01000359.1, read on the forward strand.
CGCGGCAGCCGCGCATCTCACCGCGATGGATGCCTGAGCAAAAAGGCAACAGCCCCGATGAACCGTAGTCATACAATCGCTGGTCTGCGCGACCGGCCTGATATCGCCGTGCTCGTCATCGGTGGCGGCATCAACGGCATCAGCGTCTTTCGCGAACTGGCCCTGCAAGGCGTCGATGTCGTGCTGGCGGAAAAGGGCGACTATTGCAGCGGCGCCAGCGCCGCCCTGTCGCGCATGGTGCATGGCGGCCTGCGCTACCTCGAAAACGGCGAATTCAAACTGGTGCGCGAATCGCTGCTCGAACGCGACCGGCTGCTGAGGAATGCCCCGCACTATGTGGCTCCGCTGCCGACGACGGTGCCGATCTTCGACATTTTCTCCGGTCTCGCCAACGGTGCGGTGCGTTTCCTGGGGTTGACGCGGCGGCCGAGCCGGCGCGGGGCGCTGGTCATCAAGGCCGGGCTTGCCATGTATGACCTTTTCACCGCTGCACGGCGTTTGATGCCAACGCACCGGTTCAGGGGCCGCGCTGAAACCCTGAAGACATGGCCGGCGATCAACCCGGCGATCCGCAATTCGGCGACCTACTACGACGCCTGGGTGAGCCGGCCCGAGCGCCTCGGCCTGGAGATGCTGCTGGACGCCATGGCGAGCGCGACGAATGCCCGCGTCTTGAACTATGCGCAGGTGTCGTCGACAGGCGATGGCCTTGTCATCACCGACACGCTGACCGGCGAAGAGCTGCCGGTGCGGCCGCAACTGGTCATCAACGCCACCGGCGGCTGGATCGACCTGACCAACAAGGCCATCGGGGCAACGGCGCAGACGATGATGGGCGGTACCAAGGGCTCGCATCTGATCGTCGACAACGGCGAACTGTTCGACGCGCTCGGCGGCCATATGGTCTACTATGAGAACGAGGACGGGCGCATCTGCATCCTGTTTCCATATCTAGGCAAGGTGCTGATCGGCTCGACCGACATCCGGGTGGACGATCCGGACCAGGTCCGTTGCGAGGAGGACGAGCAGCGCTACATCTTGCAGTCGCTCGCTTTCGTCTTCCCCTCGATCAAGATCACGGAAAACCAGATCGTGTTCCGCTTCGCCGGCGTGCGCCCGTTGCCCGCCAGCGAGGACAGTTTTACCAGCCGCATACCGCGCGATCATTTTTGCGAGTTCGTCGAACCGGCCGGGCATCTGCCGGCGACACTGTGCATGATCGGCGGCAAGTGGACCACCTTCCGTTCGTTTGGAGCGCTGGCCGCAGATATGGCGTTGAAGCGGCTCGGCCTCGCGCGCGGCAAGGGCACGCAGGACATGGCCATCGGTGGCGGCCGCGATTCCCCCGCCGATCCGGACGCCTGGTGCGCGTCATTCGCCGCCGAGCATGGCCTGCCGGTCGAGCGCGCGCGCACACTTCTGCAGCGCTATGGCACGTCGGCCAGGGATTTCGTTTCGCACCCCGCGGGCGAACAGATGCTGCCGCAGTCGGACTATTCGGCAAGCGAAATCGGGCGCATCATCGAGCGCGAACAGATCGAGTGCCTTGCCGACCTGTTCCTGCGCCGCACCACCATCGCCATTTCGGGCGGTCTCAGTTTCGACCTCATCAACGCCGTTCTCGACATGCTGGCGGCGCACAAGGGCTGGAGCGCCAGCGAGGCCGCCACCGAGCGCTCGACCTTCCTCGCCTTGCTGGCCGACCGGCACGGCATCGATCTCCAGACGCATCAAAGGAGCGCCCTATGCGCATAAACAAGAAAGTCCGCATGAACCGGCTGTTCGGTGGCGGCCGCTGCCTCGACGTAGCCATCGATCACGGTGTCTGCAACGAGCCGAGCTTCCTTGCCGGGCTGGAAGACATGGCCGGTGTGGTCAATCAGCTGGTCAAGGCCGGCCCCGACGCCATCCAGATGAACTACGGCCAGGCCGATCTGCTGCAGGCCGTGCCTGGCAAGGACAAGCCGGCGCTGGTGATGCGCATCGACATGGGCAATCCCTATAACAGGATACGCCACCGGGCGATGTGGGCGGTGCTGCAGAATGAAGCCGAGCCCTTGCTTGGCGCCATCGAGATGGATGCGGCTTGCGTCGTGGTCAATCTGTTCATGCTGCCCGACGAACCCGACCTGTTCCGGCAATGCGTGCAGAACATCGCCCGCGTGCGCGCCGATTGCGAGAAATACGGCCTGCCGCTGATGATCGAGCCGCTGGCCATGCTGCCGGTCACTGAGCATGGCGGCTACATGGTCGACGGCGATGCCGAAAAGATCGTCACCTTGACCCGGCTTGCCCGTGAAATGGGTGCCGATATCGTCAAGGCCGATCCGACCACCGATCCCAACGACTTCCACCGCGTCGTCGAGGCGGCGCGCTGCCCGGTGCTGGTGCGCGGCGGCGGCAAGGAGGATCTGCGTGCCGTGTTCGACAAGTCGGCCGCCTTGATGGCACAGGGTGCGCTTGGCATGGTCTATGGCCGCAACATCTACCAGCATGCCAACCCGAGCGCTGTCGTGCGCGGGCTGATGGCGATCATTCATGACGATGCCGATGGCGGCGTGGCCTGGGATCTGTACAACCAGGCATAGGCTGCGGCCTCGGGAGGCGCCAATGGCAAGCTACATCCTCGGCCTCGATGCCGGCAACACCGTCATCAAGGCCATCCTCTTCGACTTGTCCGGCCGCGAACTGGCATTCGCCGCCCGTGACGGCCGCTCGTCCATGCCAAAGCCCGGGCATGTCGAACGCGATCTCGACGAACTCTGGCGCAACGCGGTTTCGGTCATCGGCCAATGCATCGCTGAAGCCGGCATCGACGCCGGCGAGATAGTCGCCATCGGCTGCGCCGGTCATGGCAACGGGCTCTACGCGCTCGATCGCACGGGCGCGCCATTGATCGGCATCCAGTCGCTCGACACACGCGCGGTCGACATCGTCGCCGAATGGGCAAAACAGAATGTCGGCGGCCGCACCTATGCACATTGCCTGCAACGGCCGTGGGCGGCGCAGACGCCTACCTTGCTTGCCTGGCTCAAGCGCTTTTCGCCGGCTTTGTTCGCCAGTATCGGAACTGTGTTCCTGTGCAAGGATTTCGTCGTCAACCGCCTGACTGGTGCGCGCAGCAGCGACACTTCAGACATGTCGGGCTGCGGCCTGCTGCAGATGCAGGACCGCCGCTACGAGCCGGACCTGCTTGCCGCCTATGGGCTCGGCGATTGCATGGACCTGCTGCCGCCAGTGCTGGAATCGGCCGACATTGCCGGTCATGTGAGCGCGGAGGTGGCGGCCCTGACGGGACTGCGCGCCGGCACGCCGGTCGTCGCCGGGCTGTTCGATGTCGTCGCCAGCGCGGTCGGTTCGGGCGTGACCAGAACCGGCGCCGCATCGGTTATCGCAGGGACCTGGAGCATCAACCAGGTCATTACCGACGAACCGATCCGCGACCCTTCGATCTTCATGCTGTCGACTTTCGACCGCCAGCGCTATCTGGCGATCGAATCCAGTGCCACCTCGGCCGCCAATCTCGAATGGATCGTTCGCGAATTCCTCGAACATGGTGGCGAAGCCGGCAAGTCGCCGTTCGAATTGTGCAGCGAACTGGTGGCGTCCGTCGATCCGAACAGCGACATCCCGATCTATCATCCCTTCCTTTACGGCTCGCAGCAGAATGGCCATGCGCGCGCAGGCTTCTATGGCATCGCCGGCTGGCACAGCCGAGCCCATCTGCTGCGTGCGCTGTTCGAGGGCGTTGCCTTCGAGCATAAGCGCCATGTCGAGACCTTGCACAGAGCGGGCGCTGATTTCGACCAGGTGGTGCTGTCGGGCGGGGGCTCGCGCAGCAGCGTCTGGCCGCAGATATTCGCCGATGTGCTCGGCGTGCCCGTCACCGTGGCGCGCAGCCGCGAAACCGGCGCGCTGGGAGCGGCGATCGCGGCGGGCACCGGCGTCGGCATTTTCGCGGACTACAGCGCAGGTGCCGCCGCCATGACGGCGGCCGCCCGACATTTTGTACCCAACGAGGCGGTTGCCGATGCATATGCGGGACGGTATCGACTGTACGGCGAGATCAACCAGGCGATGACCCCGATGTGGGAGCGCATCGCCGGACAGCAGGCGCGCACGTGACCGAAGATCCACCGTCCCCGTTCGGCAATTACGATTACGTCATCGTCGGCGCCGGTTCCGCCGGCTGCGTGCTCGCCAACCGGCTCTCCGCCGATCCGCGCAACAATGTGCTGCTGCTCGAGGCCGGGGGCAGCGACCGCTATCACTGGGTCGATATCCCGATCGGCTATCTCTTCTGCATGGGCAACCCGCGCACCGACTGGATGATGAAGACCGAGCCGGAAGCCGGTCTCAATGGACGCAGCCTCAACTATCCGCGCGGCAAGGTGCTTGGCGGCTGTTCATCGATTAACGGCATGATCTACATGCGCGGCCAGGCAGCCGACTACGATGGCTGGCGTCAGGCCGGCAATGCCGACTGGGGCTGGGATGACGTGTTGCCCTATTTCCTCAAATCGGAAGACTATCACGGCGGCAAAGGCGCCATGCACGGGAGCGGCGGCGAGTGGCGGGTCGAACGGGAGCGGCTTTCATGG
>NZ_RZPQ01000035.1:0-18137 GCF_003999135.1 Mesorhizobium sp. M7A.F.Ca.CA.004.06.1.1
AACATGCCTTGCGCAACGCGCTGATCGCACCGTTCACCGTCATCATGCTGCAATTCCCATGGCTGCTCACCGGCGTCGTCATCGTCGAGGTGATGTTTCGCTATCAGGGCTTCGGCTACACGCTGGTCGAGGCGGCCGGCAACAACGACATCGACCTTTTGCTCGGCTGCTCGCTGGTCTCGGTGTTCATCGTCCTGATCACGCAGCTCATTTCCGATGTCGGCTACGCATTTCTCAATCCGCGTATCAGAGTTCAGTAGGGAGCGAAGCGGATGCCGGTTCAATATATCAGTGGCTTCACCATCGTTCTCGAAGTGCTGTCGCGCTTCTGGCCGGTCTGGATCGCACTCGTCATCGTCATGGGCGCGAGCTTCACCTACAAGAAGAAGCTGGCGCTCTACGGCCAGCTGTTCGACAGCGGTGTCGGCATCGTCGGCGTCGGCATCTGCCTGTTCTGGCTGTTCACGGCGATCTTCGCCGCGACCATTTCGCCCTTCGACCCGCTGGCCCAGATTCCCATCATGAAGGATGTGCTGCCGGGCGCCGTCGAACCGAAATCGGGGCTGACCTATCTGTTCGGCGGCGACAAGCTGGCGCGCGACGTGTTTTCGCGCATGGTCTATGGCAGCCAGATCGTGTTGATCATCGCGCCTGCCGCGACCGGCTTCGCGCTGATGGTCGGCATCACGCTCGGCCTGCCCGCCGGCTATTACGGCGGCAAGATCGACACCGTGCTGTCGTTCCTGGCCAATCTCGTGCTGGCCTTCCCGGTCATCCTGCTGTTCTATCTTTTGGTGACGCCGGGCATCATGGATACGCCGATCCCCTATGGCATGGCCGGCGTGTTCTTCCTGTTCCCGATCATCTTCTTCAGCGTGCTGTTCTGGACCCGCTACAAGAACCGGCCCGACCGGCTATACATCCTGCTCGGCATCACCCTGATCCTCGGCGGCTGGATCTATGCCGGCCTGGTCTTCGACGCCGATCCGCTGAAGATCGTGCATATCGACCCCAACCAGCTCAACATCTTCGTGGCGGTGGTGTTCGCCTCCAGCCCCGGCGTGTTTCGCATCGTGCGTGGCCTGGTGATGGACATCAAGACGCGCGATTATGTGGCGGCGGCGCAGACACGCGGTGAATCGCCCTGGTACATCATGCTGTGGGAGATCCTGCCCAATGCGCGCGGGCCACTGATCGTCGACGCCTGCCTGCGCATCGGCTACACCACCATCCTGCTCGGCACGCTCGGTTATTTCGGCCTTGGCCTGGCGCCGGAAAGTCCGGACTGGGGCACCGCGATCAAGGACGCCAGCCGCCTGCTGCGCTCCTTCATCCACCCAGCGTTGCCGCCGACGATCGCACTGATGTCGTTCGTGCTGGGCTTGAACCTGCTCGCCGACTCGCTGCGCGAACAATCGATGAAAGACTGATCTCGCGGGTTTCGACCCGATGCGCCTGAGAGAAACAGGCCCGAAAGAACCAGGATTGGAGCGACCCATGAACGAGGCAGTTCGAAATCCCGCCACGCCAACCAATGGGCCGGCCAACGCGCCGATCATCGAGATCGAGAACCTGTCGATCTCCTTCTTCACCCGCAAGGGCGAGATCCCGGCCGTCATGGATTTTTCCTGCACCGTCATGCCGGGGGAGGCGATGGGCATCGTCGGCGAATCCGGCTGCGGCAAGTCGACCGTGTCGCTCGGCATCATGCGCGACCTCTCCAACATCGGAAAAATCGTCGGCGGCAAGATCAAGTTTCAGGGCAAGGACATGGGCGAGCTCTCCGACGAGGAGTTGCGCTCCATTCGCGGCAACAAGATCGCGATGATCTACCAGGAGCCGATGGCGAGCCTGAACCCGGCGATGAAGGTCGGCCAGCAATTGATGGAAGTGCCGCTGATCCACGACAAGGTGTCGAAGGAAGAGGCCTATAAGCGCGCGCTCGAAATGGTGCGCTCGGTCAAGCTGCCGGACCCCGAGCGTATGATGCGCTCCTATCCGCACCAGCTTTCGGGCGGCCAGCAACAGCGCATCGTCATCGCCATGGCGCTGCTGTCGAAGCCGGCGCTGCTTTTGCTCGACGAGCCGACGACGGCGCTCGACGTGACGGTGGAGGCGGGCATCGTCGACCTGGTCAAGGGGCTGGGCGAGAAGTTCGGCACGTCGATGATCTTCGTGTCGCACAATCTCGGCCTGATCCTCGAAACCTGCGACCGCATCACGGTGATGTATTCGGGCGAGGCGGTGGAGACCGGCAAGATCAAGGATGTCTTCGACAGGATGCGCCATCCCTATACGCAAGGGCTGTTCCGCTCGATCCCGCTGCCCGGCGCCGACAAGAATTCACGGCCGCTGATCTCGATTCCCGGGCAGCTGCCGCTACCGCACGAGCGGCCCAAGGGCTGCAATTTCGGCCCGCGCTGCCACCATTTCGTGGAGGGCGTCTGCAACGCCGCCGAAATCCCGATGATCGAGGTCGCGGGTCACGAAGGCCATTTCTCGCGCTGTGTGCGTTTCAACGAGATCGACTGGGAAGCGCTGCCGCCCGGCGCCAAGAAGGTCAATGAGCGCGTCGTGCCCGGCGCGCCGGTGCTCAAGATCGAGGATCTCAGAAAATACTACAGGGTCGGCGGCAGCGAGGTGTTCGGCTCGAGCGAGGGCCGCGTCGTCAAGGCCAATGAGACGATCTCGTTCATGGCGCGCGAATCCGAGACGGTCGCCATCGTCGGCGAATCCGGCTGCGGAAAGTCGACGCTGGCCAAGGTGCTGCTCGGGCTGGAGACGGCAAGTGCCGGCACGGTGACGCTGGGTAACACGGAAATCCAGTCGACGGGCATCGAGAAACGGAGCGTTGACACGGTGTCGTCGATCCAGATGGTGTTCCAGAACCCGTTCGACACGCTCAATCCCAGCCATTCGGTCGGTTCGCAGATCATCCGCACGCTGGAGAAGTTCAATGTCGGCAAGACGGTTGCCGATCGCCGCAAGCGCATGCTGGAACTGCTCGACCTGGTGAAGCTGCCCAGGGCGTTCGAGACCCGCAAGCCGCGCCAGCTTTCGGGCGGCCAGAAGCAGCGCATCGGCGTGGCGCGCGCCTTTGCCGGCGACGCCAAGGTGGTGGTGGCCGACGAGCCGGTCTCGGCGCTCGACGTGTCGGTGCAGGCGGCGGTGACCGAATTGCTGATGGACATCCAGCGCAAGAACAAGACGACGATGCTGTTCATCAGCCATGATCTGTCCGTCGTGCGCTACATCGCCGACCGCGTCGTCGTCATGTATCTCGGCTATATCGTCGAGCAAGGCACGACCGACCAGATCTTCGCGCCGCCCTATCACCCCTATACAGAGGCGCTGCTGTCGGCGATTCCGATCGCCGACACCAGCGTGGTCAAGCGGCACATCGTGCTGGAAGGCGACATCCCGTCGGCGATGAATCCGCCGTCCGGCTGCCCGTTCCAGACCCGCTGCGGCTACAAGAAGCTGGTGCCGGACAATCTGTGCGAGACCAAGGTGCCCCCGGTCAAGCATCTCGGCGGCGGCCATATGAGCCTGTGCTGGCTCTCCGACGACGTGCTGGCCAAGATGGAGCCGGTGATCAAGTTCGACAAGGAACACGCCGCGCACGAAGGCGTGCCGGATGACGCGCCGCACGGCGACGGCCCCGGTTTTGCCGGCACGCCGCCGAAGCGTCCGCGCGGCAAGACGGGCAGCGCGGCAGCCGATGCGGTGGGGCAGGCTGCCGAGGAGGCCGAAGCCGTTTCGAAAGCCCGCCGTCACGAGGTCCGCGACGAGGTTTCGGAAACCGGCCGTTCTCCAAAGCCGGGCAAGCCCAGGAAACCGAACTGACCTGCATCACGCAATTTCATTTGCTGCGCCATGTGATGTTTGATGCTTGGAGGGAGGGCGAATTGTGAGAACGACACTTGCAATCGATGACGATGTCCTTCTTGCCGCCAAAGCTATGGCGCGGCAGCAGGATCGCAGTGTGGGCGAAGTCATTTCCGATCTGGTTCGCCGTTCGCTGCGTCCGCCGCAGGCGGGCGGGGAGCGCAACGGCATTCCCTTGCTTTCGTCGCGGCCCGGCGGGCCGATGGTCGATCTCGAAACGGTCAATGCGCTTCGCGACTAGCCGCGCTGGAACAGAGGATCTGGCAGGGTTGGGGATCTGTCGGCAGCAAGATGTCTTCCCTCGGTGGACCATCGCTGGCATTCGGGATTGGCTGGAGCCTCCCCAAACTTCGTCATCCTAGGGCGTAGCAGGAGCGAAGCTCCGTCGCGGAGACCCTGGGATCCATGCCGCGACCTCAGCCGAGGGCGCAGCGGAGCACAATTTCTGCCCGCGGCGGCGATTTGAAGTCGCGGCATGGATCCCTTGGGCTGCGGAGCAGCTCCAGGGGTCTGCGCTGCGTCGCTGCGCTCCTTGCTCCGCCCGTGGATGACGAAGCGATGAGCGTTTGCCGCTAGTCGGCAAGGCATGCCGTCCATCAGCGGGTGGTTGAAATGCTCATGCCCGGAATTAGTTCAGTTCCCGCACTCGCTCAGTTGCTGCGCATAGTCCCGCGCCATCTTGTCGGTGGCCCGGGCATAGCCCTGGACGCCGGCATCGCCCCGGTTGCCGCGGCCATAGGCGGTCCAGCCGAGATAGTAGGCGAGATAGAGGTTGTAGGTGTCGTTGCGGGCAACGCCATACGTGTCTGCGGTCTTGGAATGATACCAGCCGACAAAGTCGACGGCGTCGGCGAATTTCGTCCGCCGGGCCGCCCAGTTGCCGGTCTCGCGCTGATATTGCGACCAGGTGCCGTCCAGCGCCTGCGAGAAGCCGGTGGCCGACGAGACATGCTTCCACGGAATGAAGCCGAGCAGCTTGGTGCGTGGCGGCCGTGCATTGCTCTTGAAACCGGATTCCTTGCGGACCGTCGCCATCAGCACGGGAACGGGGATGCCGTATTTCTGCTGTGTGCGCTCGGCGGCCGACTGCCAGTTGTCGAACCAGCCGTCATTCTGGTCGAAGACGGCACAGACATTGTTGATGTGGCTGGGCGGCGTGGCGCAGGCCGAAAGCGCCAGCAGCACGCAAACCGCACCAATTTTACTAAAACTCGAGCTACGCATTGGCAGAGCAATAGGCCGAAATCATAAAGGGAATCTTGCAGCGCTCGTTAACGCTTCGTCGGAGCAGTCGCTTGGGGGATTTTGTGTCAGTAATCCGACGTATTTCGTCGCTTTCTCTAAATAGATATTACAGAAATGCCGCCGTGGCTAAAATCACGCCCGCAAACGGCGTATTTCCGACAGCTTGCCCGGTTTGCCGGGGCTTTGATGCCGGGCATGAACGAACCAAGACGCAAACGCGGCGCCGAGCGCACCAGCAACAGGGGCCCGTCGGCCATCCCGCAACTGCCGCTCAGGCGGGTGACGAATCCCTATCCGCCAATGGCTATGCTGTCGCCCGACCAGATCGAGCAGATCCATCAGGCGTCGATGCACATATTGGAGAATTTCGGCATCGAGGTGATGAGCCCGCGGGCGCTGTCGCTGTTCGAGAAGGCTGGCGCCGAAGTCGATCATGCCTCAGCGAATGTCCGCATCGATCGCGGCCTGATCGAAGACGTGTTGAAGACCACGCAGTCCAGCTATGTGTTGACGCCGCGCAATCCGGCCAACGCGGTTCATCTGGGCGGCAACACCATCAATTTCACGCTCGTTGCCGGGCCGCCGAATGTGCACGATATGGAGCGCGGCCGCCGTGCCGGCAATTTGCGCGACTATTCGGATCTGACCCGGTTGGCGCAGCATTTCAACTGCATCCACATGCTCGGCAACCAGGTCTGCGCACCGGTGGAGCTGCCGGCAAACTCCCGCCATCTCGACACCTACTTCACCAATCTGACGCTGACCGATAAGAGTTTCCATGTCTCGGCTATCGGCCGGGGCAGGGCGCTTGACGGCATCGAGATGATGGCGATTTCGCGCGGGCTGACGCTCGACCAGATGCGCGACGATCCCGGCATCACCACGATCATCTCGGTCAACTCGCCGCGCCGCTTCGACGAGATGATGGCCGAGGGCCTGATGACCATGGCCGAGTTCGGCCAGTCGGTGGCGGTGACGCCGTTCACGCTGATGGGGGCGATGAGCCCGGTGACGCTGGCCGGGGCGCTGGCGCAGCAGAATGCCGAGGCGCTGTTCGGCGTCGTACTGACCCAGCTTGTCCGTCCGGGCGCGCCGGTCATGTATGGCGCCTTCACCTCCAATGTCGACATGAAGTCGGGCGCGCCGGCCTTCGGCACGCCTGAGAACACCAAGGCCAACATCGCTTCGGGGCAACTGGCGCGGCGCTACGGGCTGCCCTACCGCACGACGCCGGGCTCGGCCTCCAACGCCGCCGATGCGCAGGGCGCCTATGAGACGCTGATGGCGCTGTGGGGTGCGGTGCTCGGCCATGGCAACCTCGTCTACCACGCCGCCGGCTGGCAGGAGGGCGGGCTGACGGCGTCGTTCGAAAAACTCATCATCGATGTCGAGATGATCCAGCACATGATGGAGTTCTTGCGCCCGATCGAGGTCAACGAGGCCGAGCTTGCCGTCGAGGCTTTAGGCGCGGTGCCGACCGGCGGCCATTTCTTCGGTGAGCCGCACACGCTGGAGCGCTACGCCACCGCCTTCTATCAGCCGATGCTGTCCAACTGGCAGAATTACGAAGCGTGGCAGGAAGCCGGCGGGCTCGACGCCACTGCGCGCGCGACGCGGCTGTGGAAGAAGGCGCTGGAAGACTATGTCGAGCCGGTGATGGATATCGCCGTGCGCGAGGCGCTGGAGGCTTACATGGCCAGGCGCAAGGAAGCGATCGGGCAGGGCGAGCCGTGATGATTGCAGGATTGTGCGCGCACACCGGCTTGGCTCCTCCCATGTCGATTCATTCCACCCATCCAACTCATTGATAACAGAGCAAAACTCATGAAATCGCATGCAAAGGTCGTGGTCATTGGCGGTGGCGTCGTCGGGTGCTCCGTGCTGTTCCATCTCGCCCGCCACGGCTGGACCGATGTTGTCCTGCTGGAGCGCGACGAATTGACGTCCGGCTCGACCTGGCACGCGGCCGGGGGCATGCACACCATCAATGGCGACCCCAACGTCGCCAAGCTGCAGAAATACACCATCAACCTCTACAAGGAGATCGAGGAGCTTTCCGGCCAGGCGACCGGCGTGCATCTGACCGGTGGCGTGCTTTTGGCGGCAACCGAGGCGCGGCTGGACTGGCTGCGCGGCGTCGTCGCCAAGGGCCGTTATCTCGGCATCGAGCTCGAGGAGATCTCGCCCAACGAAGCGGCCGAGCTGATGCCGCTGCTCGATCCCAAGCAGTTCGTCGGCGCCGTCAGGAACAAGGAGGACGGCCATCTCGATCCCTCAGGCGTTACCCATGCCTATGCCAAGGCCGCGCGGAAACTTGGGGCGGAAGTGGAGCGCTTCACCAAGGTCGAGGACATCGTGCGCCGGCCCGACGGGCTATGGCGCGTCATCACCAACAAGGGCGAGGTGGTGGCCGAGCATGTCGTCAATGCCGGCGGCCTGTGGGCGCGCGAGGTCGGCCGCATGGTTGGTCTCGAACTGCCGGTGCTGGCCATGGAGCACATGTACCTGATCACCGAGGACATGCCTGAGGTCGCCGCCTGGAATGCCAAGACCGGCACCGAGATCATCCACGCGGTCGATTTCGACGGCGAGCTTTACCTGCGCCAGGAGCGCGGCGGCATGCTGATGGGCACCTATGAGAAGGCCAACAAGCCGTGGTCCGAATACCAGACGCCATGGAATTTCGGCCATGAATTGCTGGAGCCGGACATCGACCGCATCGCGCCGTCTCTGGAAGTCGGCTTCCGCCATTTCCCCGCCTTCCAGAACACCGGCATCAAGCAGATCATCAACGGCCCCTTCACTTTCGCCCCTGATGGCAACCCGCTGGTCGGGCCGGTGCGCGGCCTGCCGGGCTTCTGGGTCGCCTGCGGTGTCATGGCCGGTTTTTCGCAAGGCGGCGGCGTCGGCCTTGCTTTGTCGAACTGGATGATCGAGGGCGATCCCGGCGCCGATATCTGGGCGATGGATGTCGCGCGCTATGGCGACTGGGCGACGATGGCCTACACCAACGCCAAGGTGCGCGAGAATTATTCCAGGCGCTTTTCGATCCGCTTCCCCAATGAGGAGCTGCCCGCCGGGCGGCCGCTGAAGACGACGCCGATCTATGATCTGCTGTCTGCTGGGGGTGCGCAATGGGGCGTTGCCTATGGGCTGGAAGTGCCGCTGTGGTACGCGCCGGAAGGCGTCAAGGACGAGTTCTCGTGGCGCCGCTCGAGCGACTTCACGCAGGTCGCCAAGGAGGTCGCGACGGTACGTGACAGTGTCGGCCTGTCCGAGATTTCGAGCTTCGCCAAATACCAGGTGACGGGTGAGGGAGCGGCCGCCTGGCTCGACCGGATGCTTACCTGCAAACTGCCGAAACCCGGCCGCATGACGCTGGCGCCGATGCTGAAGCAGGACGGCAGGCTCATCGGCGACTTCACGCTGGCCAATCTGGGGGAGGATGGCTGGTTCCTCGCCGGCTCCGGCATCGCCGAGCAATACCACATGCGCTGGTTCGAGAAGCATCTACCGAAGGACGGAACGGTGCGCATCCACCGCTTCGACCAGACGCTGGTCGGCCTGTCGATCGCAGGGCCGAAGTCACGTGACTTGCTGCAGAAATTGGTCGATGTCGATGTCTCGACAAAAGCCTTCCGCTTCATGGATTTCCGCGAGATGGCGGTTGGCGGGGCGCCTTGCATGGTCAACCGCATCACCTACACCGGCGACCTCGGCTATGAAATCTGGATGGCACCGGCCTACGAGCGCCTGGTTTACAAAGCGATCAAGGACGCCGGCGAGGAATTCGGCCTTGTCGATTTCGGCATGCGCGCGCTGCTCTCCATGCGCCTCGAAAAGAATTTTCCGACCTGGTTCCGCGAGTTGCGGCCGATCTATGGACCGTTCGAAGGCGCGATGGACCGCTTCATCAAGCTCGAGAAGAACGACTTCATCGGCCGCGAGGCCGCTGCCAAGGAACAGGCCGAGGGGCCAAAGCTGCGCCGCGTCTCCTTCATCGTCGATGCCACCGACGCCGATGTCATGGGCGATGAGCCGATCTGGGCCAAGGTCAGCAAGGACTATGGCACGGTTGAAAAGCCGCATGGCTATGGCGCGCCCCGCTTCGACGAGGGCGGCAAGGAAATACGTGGCTCCAAGGCTACCGAAGGCGCTTCCGCCGTGCGGGGTATCGTCGACGGTGACTGGCGCGTGGTCGGCTGGGTCACGTCGGGCGGCTATGCGCATTATGTGCAGAAGTCGATGGCGCAGGGCTACGTCCCCGCAGCGCTTGCCGAGGACGAAAGTGCCGGGCTGTTCGAGATCGAGATCCTCGGTCACCGGCGCCCGGCCCGCATCAATGTCGAAGCGCCCTTCGATCCGAGCGGCGAGAAGATGCGGACCTGAGTTTCGACCATGGACAACGCGGGGCCGAAGGGCAGCTTTGGCCGGCATCGCAAAATCATGCCGTTCGAAGCCGATTCGATCGAAGCCTTGCGCGACGCCTCCCGCCAGAAGGCGGCTTCGCTCAACCAGCATGTGCTGGGCTACGGTGCGCAGGCCGAGGCTGAATGGGCCGCGGCAGGCATTGCCGCGCCCGATCTGGCGGCGATGCGCCAATACCGGCTGGAGCGCATCCGCGCCGAGCTGAGGCGCCGCGGCTATGCCGGCGCCGTGCTCTACGATCCCGTCAACATCCGCTACGCCACAGACAGCACCAACATGCAGCTATGGGTGGCGCACAACCCGACGCGGCATTGCTTTGTCGCCGCGGAGGGGCCGGTGGTGCTGTTCGACTATTTCTCCTGCGAGCATTTGTCCGATCATTCCGGCGTCGTCGACGAAGTGCGACCGGCAGTGTCGTGGATGTATCTCTATGGCGGTGAGTTGACCGAGCAAAAGGTCCGCCGCTGGGCCGCAGGAATAGCCGATCTGGTGAAAGAGCATGGCGGCGGCAACAGCCGCATCGCCGTCGACCATATCAATCCGGAAGGCGTCGAGGAGCTGGCTCGCCTCGGCATTTCCATCGGCAATGGCGAAGCGTTGATGGAGAACGCGCGGCTGATCAAATCACCCGACGAGATCCTCGCCATGCGCCGCGCGATCGTCGCCTGCGAGGCGGCGATGGGCGAGATGGAACAAGCGCTGAAGCCGGGGATTTCCGAAAACGAATTGTGGGCGGAACTGCACCGCGGCAACATCGCGCGCGGCGGCGAATGGATCGAGACGCGACTGCTGACGTCAGGCCCGCGCACCAATCCGTGGTTCCAGGAATGCTCGTCGCGCAAGATCGAGGCTGGCGATCTCGTCGCCTTCGACACCGACCTGATCGGCCCCTACGGCTTCTGCGCCGACCTGTCGCGCACATGGCTGTGCGGCGATGGAAAGCCGACCAGCGAACAGCGCGACCTGTTCCGCATCGCTGCCGACCAGATCGGGCACAACGCGGCACTGATGCAGCCAGGCATCTCGTTTCGCGACCTCGTCGAACGCTCGGCGGTGCCGCCCGGCGACTGCTTCCCGACGCGCTACGGCGTGCTCTATCACGGCGTCGGCCTGGCCGATGAATACCCGACCTTGCCGCATGCCAGCGACTGGACATCGGACACTCCGGACGGCGTGCTGGAACCGGGCATGGTGCTGTGCGTGGAAAGCTATATCGGCAGGCTTGGCGGGCGCGAAGGCGTCAAGATCGAGGAACAGATACTGATCACCGAGACGGGCAACGAACAGCTCTCAACCTACCCGTTGGATAAGAGACTGCTCGGCTAGCCCGGCAATGGCCTCGCGCAACGCCCCAACCGTCTTTTCCGGTGTCCCTGCGGCGGTGATGTAGGGCAGGCCTTTGCGCCGTCCGGTCCAGCCAACGACCGCCACCTTTTTCGCCGCCGGCTCGAAGCGTTGCGCCAGCGCCCAACTCTCGCAGTCGATGGCCGCTATATCGGCCTTGCCCTCTGCAATTGCGACGATCGAGGAACGGTGCCCACCGCTTTCGCTGCGCGAGGCAAAGAGGTCAAGGCTCTCGCCCATCGCCTCCAGGTCGCGCGTCAAACCGAGGAACCCCGACATCGAATCGAGGCTGTTGAAGGTGAAGCGCTTGCCGCGGATCCGATCGAGTGGGATCAGCGGGCTGCCGTCATTGGGCGAGGCAACCGACGGCGCGCCATCCGCCAGCATGACGATGGCGCTGGAATAGAGCTCGCCCTGCCCGCCTTCGTAGGCGTCGTAGCTTGGCTGGGCAACCACCTGCACATGCCTGGACAGGCCGAGTTCCATCGGCCCCCAGCAGGTCTGCGCGAACAGCAGCGCCGGGTGCAGCCACAGTCTGTGAAAATCGAGTTCGTCCGGCGGCAATGTCACTGGATCGGATGCGATCAATGCACCGGCAGCATCACGAATACCGCCCGGCACCGGCGGCAGGTCTCCATTGCGCCGCACGATGGTTTGCGGTGCGTCGATACCCTTTTGCCGAAACGCGTCGCGCAACAGCGCCCATTGCGCGTCGACCTCGCCGCGTATTTCGGGCCAGTCATACATCGGCAACGCCGCAACCAATTCACTCATGCCGGATATCAAATCATCATGTCTGGAAAAATGATCGCAAAAACGCGGCGCCCAATCAGAATTGGCCGACACGGATTCCGGGTAGACCGGAATTATTCCTTCGGCGGCTCTGCGGGAACCGGCGCACTGCCGAGTCCGCTGATGCTGCGCGCCCTGATGCGCGGCTTGAAGGCCCTGCCCGGCTCGGCTTGACGCCGCAGCACCGGGTGCACGATCGGCTCCTTCGCCTTGAACGCATAGGCTTTGATCAGCGCGAAATAGTTGGGATAGGCATAGCCATTGTTCATCCGCAGCCATTCCTCACGGCGATCGCGAAACAGCTTGGGCAGCTTGTACCAGGCCACGGTCGGGGTCTTGTGATGGACGAAGTGCAAATTGTTGTTGAGGAACAGGAACGACAGCGGCGAGCGCTCGACGATCACCGTGCGGCCTTCCGGATGTTCCGACCATTGATGCTCGGCGAAAGTACGGATCGAGATCAGCGACTGGCCGAGCCAGACCGGCACCAGAATGTAAAGCCACAGCGGGATGCCGAAGCCGAACTGCACGATCGGCATCACGACGGCAAGGCCGATCGCATGCAGCAGCCAGGCCTTGCGGATCGCCTTGTCACCGGCGATCACGTGCTTGGCATCGTCGATGAAGAAGCCGACGCAGGACAGCCACGGGCCAAGCACGAAGCGGCCGGCCATGGTGTTGTTGATCTTGAGTAGGAATTTCATCGTCGGCGGCAGTTCGTCGTGCTGCCAGAGCGCCTGATAATAGCTTTCCGGATCGTCCAGCGGATCGGTCAGCCGCTCGTCGGCGTGGTGGCGCAGATGGATGGTCTTGAAGCGGCGGAACGGCCAGACCAGACCGATCGGCAGGAACACGAAGGCTTCATTGACCCGCGCGTTGCGTGTCGGATGACCGTGCAGCACTTCGTGCATGATCGACGATTGCAGTGCGGCGGTCAAAGCCAGGAGGGCGAGCGCCAGTATGGGGTAAGATGGCCAGAGCAGGAAACCGGTGGCGAGCCAAGTTGCGTAGCAGAAGAAGGCGAGTACCACGGTCGGCCACTCTATGGCCGGTGCGCTGTGTCGCCTGATGCTCTTGCTCGTCATGCTATCGACCACTGCCCCTCAGTCGCCGGAGCCCCAATTGGCTCCTGACAACATTGTGTCAGGAGAAGTGATTCCACTCAACGAGACAAAGTACACAAACTGTTGCGATTGCGCATTTTTGACCGCACATGTTACACATTGTAAACAGGCTTAGGGATTCATTTACGCCTGAGGTGCGCTCGGAAGCGATTCGGCGCAAATTTTTCCTCAATCGAGGTGGAGCACGCACATGGACAAGCGCGACCTGTCGACGATCTTCCGCGAGCGCCTGAAAACACTCTTGACACGCTCCGACCTCAACCAGTCGGCCTTCGCGACCGCGGTCGGCATCGACCGTTCGGCGCTGTCGCAGCTGCTGTCGGGCGCCTCGACGCGCCTGCCCCGAGCGGAAACGCTGCTCAACATCGCCGCCGAGTTCAAGGTGTCGCTCGATTGGCTTCTCGGCCTCAGCCAGGACGAGGGTCTCACCGGCGAAATCCGCGAGAGCCTGGAGATAGAAGAGGCACCGGACGGCTTCGACCGCACGCTGCTGGCCAAATGGCATGCCGAGGCGGCCGGCACCAAGATCCGCTACGTACCGGCCGGCATTCCCGACCTTCTGCGCACCGAAGCATTGGTCGACTACGAAGCCGGCATCACCAACAAGAGCCGCCTCGCCCAGGCCGGCGAAACGCAATACCGCATCGACTACAACAGGCGGCCGGAAACCGACATGGAAGTCTGCATGCCTCGCCATACGCTGGAGATTTTCGCCCGCGGCCTGGGTGTCTGGGATCGTTTCCCGGAAGCCGACCGCCGCGCCCAATTGCTGCACATGGCGACGCTGCTCGACGACCTCTACCCCACCTTCCGGCTGTTTCTCTATGACGGGCGGATTCGCTATTCCATCCCCTACACCATCTTCGGTCCCTATCGCGCCGCCATTTATGTCGGCGACATGTATCTGGTGCTCAACGCCACCCAGCCGATCCAGACGCTGATCCAGCATTTTGACAATCTGATCCGCGCCGCCGACATCAACGCGCACGAGGCGTCCGGCTTCGCGCACAGGCTGGCCGGCATGTCGTTCCCAACAGGCACTGTCTGATCTCTGGCAATCATGGTCTGATCTCTGGCAATCATGGTCCTCTGGTGGAGCCTCGTCCCGGCCACGCCATTTCCATTTTTGAAGGACAGCTCATGCCCGATCCGCGCCGCATCGTCGTTCCACCCCAGTCGGGCCGCGCCATCCGCGTCTCACAAGGCGACCTCATCCGCATCATCGATCCCAAAGGACAGCAGGTTTCCGATCTCTGGGCTTTCAGCACCGACCCGACGGTCGACTGGCTGAGCACCTCGCAGACCCGTGACATCACCGAGCGGCTTTTTCCCGCAATCGGCGACAGTTTCTTCAGTGCCGCCGCCAAGCCGATGCTGACGCTGGTCGAAGATGGCTCGCCGGGTCCGCACGACATGCTTTACCCCGCTTGCGACAGCGCGCTTTATGAGCGCGCCGGATTTCCCAATCATCCGAACTGCCGGGACAATCTGATGCAGGCGCTGGCCACAGAGGGCATATCGCTGCCTTTCGCCCCCGATCCGGTCGATCTCTTTCAGAACTCCTTGCCGGAACCCGACGGTCGGCTGGTGGTTTCCGCGTCGATCAACCCGCCGGGCGGCTATGTGACGTTGCGCGCCGAACAGGACCTCCTGCTGGTGGTCACCGCTTGCTCGGTCGACCATCACCCGACCAATGGCGGCATCTGCACCGAGATCCACGTCGAGATCACCCCCGGATCGTGAGGAAAGGGCACCATCTGGCCGAGCGGTCGCGGCAAAATCATTGACTACACATAAAGACTTCTTTATATCATTATTCGAATTCGAAACATGAAAGCCAATCCGATGACGACCACGAACCCGATCGATGAGCTGCTGGCTGAAAAGGGCGTGCTGCTGGCCGATGGCGCCACCGGCACAAACCTGTTCGCCATGGGGCTGGAGGCGGGCGAGGCGCCAGAGCTGCTCAACGAGACGGCGCCCGACACCATCACCAGCCTGCATCAGAATTTCGTCGATGCCGGCGCCGACATCATCCTCACCAACTCGTTCGGCGGCACCCGTCACCGCTTGAAGCTGCACCATGCGCAGGATCGCGTGCACGCGTTGAACAAACGCGCCGCTGAGCTTGCGCGTGCGGTCGCCGGCAAGGCCGGCCGCAAGGTGATCGTCGCCGGTTCGGTCGGCCCGACCGGCGAATTGCTGGTGCCGCTGGGCGCCATGACCTATGACGAGGCAGTCGACGCCTTCGCCGAGCAGATCGAGGGCCTCAAGGAAGGCGGCGCCGAAGTCGCCTGGATCGAGACGATGTCGGCTCCAGACGAGATCCGGGCCGCCGCCGAGGCTGCTATCCGCGTCGGCCTGCCCTACACCTATACCGGTTCCTTCGACACTGCCGGCCGCACCATGATGGGCCTGCTGCCCAGGGATATCCACGGCGTCACCGACGGGCTGTCGCAGGCGCCGCTCGGCGTTGGCGCCAATTGCGGCGTTGGCGCGTCCGACATCCTGGCCTCGCTGCTCGACATGACCGAGGCGAAGCCGGAGGCGACGGTGATCGTCAAAGGTAATTGCGGCATTCCCGAATTCCGCGGCACCGAAATCCATTATTCCGGCACGCCCGAACTGATGGCCGATTATGTGCGCCTCGCCGTCGATGGCGGCGCCAAGATTATCGGCGGCTGCTGCGGCACCTCGTTCCAGCACCTTGCCGCCATGCGCAAGGCGCTCGACGCGCACACCAAGTCGGATCGTCCGACGGTTGCGGCGATCGTCGAGCGCATTGGTCCGATGCGCAACCAGGTCGCGACGGAAAACACCGCCGAGACCAGCGAAGCCCGCCGCGAGCGCCGCCGCAGCCGGGCCTGACCTCATCGATTTCGGTTATTCGCTGTTGTCGGCGTAGCTCGACTGCGCCGACTTGAAGTCGACCACATTGTCGCCGCGCATCGTCATCAGCGCGCCCGAAGCGCTGGGGTCGGTGATCTGTTCCAGCATGATGCGGAAGCGGTCGTTGGTCAGCGCCGACAGGGCGGTGTGGCGCGCCTGTGCGACATTGTCACGCCTGGATTCCGATGATGGGGCCGATGAAACCGCCGAGGCGTCTGGCGCCGGGGGTATCGAGTTGGCGATAGTCCTGATCTGCAATTTCGGCTCCCTCAAGCCCAGTACACCTGTCCTGCGTAACAAGGAGGGGGTTGCCATCCGGTACCGGAATTGCCGCGCAATTTAACGACCCATAAAATCCGCGAAAAAAGGCCGGCAAGGTTTCCCTCGCCGGCCTGCCTCACCCGCCCGCGGTCGGTTCCCCCGTATCAGAACGATCCCATCTGAAAGAAACCGGCCGTCATCACCACTTACCGGTTACCGCCCAGCGCAGAGGCAAGGCGCACAAGCGAGAGGAACTCGGCCCTGTACCCAAACGGGTCGGCCCCTCGAGCGGCAGTGGCGATCTCCATGATCTTGTCGTAACCGAACTTCGCGGTCGCATCCTCGTCGCGCAGCTTCTGGCCGAAGGCGGCGACCGCGACGGAGAAGCGCTGGTCGGTGCTGGCCTGGTCGAAGGACGAGATCTCGTTGGCCGAGGTCACCGGCGTGGTGATCAGCTTCGAGACGTCTTCATTCGGCAGCTTGTAGCGGATCTTGACGAAGGCATATTCGTCCGCATTGGCGACGCCGCCATTGTCCACCGACGCCTGGCCATAACGCAGTTGGTCGATCTGCTCGCCACCACTGCCCTTGGGCGTGATCTCGTAGATCGCGGTGACCGAGTGGCCCGAACCGATATCGCCGGCATCGACGCGGTCATTGTTGAAATCCTCGCGGTTCAAGGCGCGGGTCTCGTAGCCGATCAGGCGATATTCCGAGACCTTGTTCGGGTTGAACTCGACCTGGATCTTCACGTCCTTTGCGATGGTGAACAGCGTCGACGAGGCATCCTCGACCAGCACCTTTTCAGCCTCGGCCAGCGTATCAATATAGGCGGCGGTGCCGTTGCCGTTCTGGGCAATGGTTTGCATCATCTGGTCGTTCAGATTGCCGCGGCCGAAGCCGAACACCGACAGGAAAACGCCGGTCTTGCGCTCGCTTTCGATCAGCCGCTTGAGGTCGTCGTCATCGGTCTGGCCGACATTGAAGTCGCCGTCGGTAGCAAGCATCACGCGGTTGACGCCGTCCTTGACGAAGGATTTTTGCGCCAGCCTGTAGGCTTCCTTGATGCCCGCCTCGCCGGCCGTGCTGCCACCGGGCGTCAGATTGTCGATGGCGCTGAGGATCTTGTCCTTTTCGGACGCCTTGGTCGGCTCCAGCACTGTGCCGGCGTCACCGGCATAGGTCACGATCGAGATAGTGTCGTCGGCCTTCAGCTGGCTGACCAGCAGGCGAAATGCCGATTTGAGCAGCGGCAGCTTGTCCGGCTCGTCCATCGAGCCCGAGACATCGATCAGGAAGACCAGATTGGCCTTCGGCTGCTCGGTCGGCTTGACGTCAAAACCCTTGATGGCGACATGCATCAGCCTGGTCTGCGTGTTCCACGGCGTCGGCATGACGCTGACGGTCGAGTTGAATGGTGTCGAGGCCGACTCCGGACCCTTCCAGTCATAGGGGAAGTAGTTGATCATCTCCTCGACGCGAACAGTATCGGCCTGCGGCAGGGTGCCCTGCTTCAGCGAGCCGCGCACGAAGGAATAGGAGGCTGTGTCGACGTCGATCGAGAAGGTCGAGACCGGATCCTCGAGTGCCGCATGCACCGGGTTGGTCTTGAAATCCTCGATGCGGTCGCGGTTTTCCGGTTGCGGCTGCATCTGGTCGGCCGGCAAGATCGACGGCTGCTGCGGCGCCATCAGCTTGGATTCGGCCGGCATGCGGGCTCGCGAGGTGCTGGGTACACTTGCAGCGCCATCCAGCGCGAATTCACCTGTCGGTGCCGGTGGCGCAGGCTCGGCCAGCACACCGCGCTCCAGCGCATTTTGTTGTGCCGCGCCGCCAGCAACGGTCGATTCGGATTTCTGCGGCGAGGCCGGCGCCACAAGCGCATCGGTCGCGCCGCGGCTTTCCACATCCGCGTCTGCCTTCTTGTCCTTCTCCAACTCGCCGCGAGCCGGCTTCGGCTCGGCGGTCGTCGGCTTCACCGTCGCCGGCTTGTCGGCCAGCGTCTCGGTGATCTTCTCGTCGCCGCCGAATTTGGGCGGCTGTTCCCTCAGCAAATGGAAGGTGGCGTATCCGGCGATCGGCAGGGCGACGAGCCCGGCAAGGGCCGGCGTGGCAATGAGTTTCTTTTGCATGATCTCGCTCCAGAGCTTTTGTGCTCGCTCTGTG
>NZ_RZPQ01000360.1:0-5840 GCF_003999135.1 Mesorhizobium sp. M7A.F.Ca.CA.004.06.1.1
CCGCCGCGATCAGAAACGGGTGGCCGAGGCAGTGCGGCGGATCGAACTGGACGCCGATGGGCCTGTCTCGCTTTCAGCGCTTGCCAATGAGACAGCAACCAGTCCGTATCACTTCCTGCGCATCTTCCGGCAGGTGGCGGGCATGACGCCCTACCAATTCCTGCTCAGGACGCGATTGCACAGGGCGGCGGTGCGGCTACGCATGTCCAACGATGCGGTCTCGGCGATCGCCTTCGAGGCCGGCTTCAACGATCTGTCGACTTTCAATCGTCGTTTTCGGCGGATCATGGGGGAGACGCCGCGCAACTATCGCAGCCGCCGTGGCGCATGGGCCTTTTCTGCTTCGTCAATCGGCCCCGTGCCCGCCAAGGCAGACACGCAGGCTTTTGCGTCAGGGCGGCGAAAACCGCCTTGGCCATATCGTCGCAATCAGCGGTATCCATTTGAAATTACCACCGAAAATGACACTGGAAAAGTGCCGTGAAGGTTGGAGTTTCGGGCTTGCTTCCTATATAAGCACCAAGTGATTCCTGATTAGATTGTGATCCGATTTGACCGACCAGAAGACACCGCGCGGCGCCGACGGCGGCCCCACCGGCATCGAGCCGATATCCATCGTCGAGGAGATGCAGCGCTCCTATCTCGATTACGCTATGAGCGTGATCGTCAGCCGTGCGCTGCCGGACGTGCGCGACGGCCTGAAGCCGGTGCATCGCCGCATTCTCTTCGCCGCCCATGAGAGCGGCTACCACTGGAACCGCAAATATGTGAAGTCGGCGCGCCCGGTCGCCGACGTGATGGGTAAATACCATCCGCATGGCGACGCCTCCATCTATGACGCCTTGGTGCGCATGGCACAGGACTGGTCGCTGCGCGTTCCGTTGATCGACGGGCAGGGCAATTTCGGCTCCATCGACGGCGATCCGCCTGCGGCGATGCGCTACACGGAAGCGCGGCTGACCAAGGTCGCGCACGAGCTTTTGGAGGATATCGACAAGGATACCGTCGATTTCCAGGACACTTACGACGCGTCGGGCAGCGAACCGAAGGTTCTGCCGGCACGGTTTCCCAACCTTTTGGTCAACGGCTCGGGCGGCATCGCCGTCGGCATGGCGACCAACATTCCACCGCATAATCTCAGCGAAATCTGCAACGGCGCCATCGCCCTCATCGACAATCCGGCGATCGACCTGCCGGCGTTGATGGAGATCATTCCGGGACCGGATTTCCCCACCGGCGGCATCGTGCTTGGCCGTTCGGGCATCTACAACGCCTATTCGACCGGCCGTGGCTCCATCGTCATGCGCGGCAAGGTCAACATCGAACAGCGCGGCAACGACCGCGAGTCGATCATCATCACCGAGGTTCCCTACCAGGTGAACAAGTCGTCGATGATCGAGAAGATGGCTGAACTGGTGCGCGACAAGCGCATCGAGGGCATTTCCGATATCCGCGACGAGAGCGACCGCCAGGGCTACCGCGTCGTCATCGAGTTGAAGCGCGACGCCGTTGCCGACGTCATCCTCAACCAGCTCTACCGCTTCACGCCGCTGCAGACCTCCTTCGGCGCCAATATGGTGGCACTGAACGGCGGCAAGCCGGAAGTGATGAACCTGACCGATATGCTGAAGGCGTTCGTCGCCTTCCGTGAGGAGGTGATCACAAGGCGGACGAAATTCCTGCTGCGCAAGGCGCGCGACCGCGCCCATGTGCTGGTCGGTCTCGCCATCGCAGTCGCCAACATCGACGAGATCATCAAGCTGATCCGCACCGCGCCGGATCCGCAGACGGCGCGTGAGCAGTTGATGGAGCGGCGCTGGCCCTCTGGCGACGTGGAATCGCTGATCCTCCTGATCGATGACCCGCGTCACCGGATCAACGAAGACGGCACCTACAATCTGTCAGAGGAACAGGCGCGCGCCATCCTCGAACTGCGCCTGCAGCGCCTGACCGCGCTCGGCCGCGACGAGATCGCCGACGAGTTGAACACGATCGGCGCCGAAATCATCGATTACCTGGACATTTTGTCGTCCCGCGCGCGCGTCCAGCAGATCGTCAAGGACGAGCTTGCCGCCGTGCGCGACGAGTTCGGCACGCCGCGCCGCACCGAACTCACCGACGGCGGTTCGGACATGGAAGACGAGGACCTGATCCAGCGCGAGGACATGGTCGTGACGGTGAGCCATTCCGGCTACATCAAGCGCGTGCCGCTGTCGCTCTACCGGGCGCAGCGTCGCGGCGGCAAGGGCCGCTCCGGCATGTCGACCAAGGAAGAGGATTTCGTCACCCGGCTGTTCGTGGCCAACACCCACACGCCGGTGCTGTTCTTCTCCTCGCGCGGCATCGTCTACAAGGAAAAGGTCTGGCGGCTGCCGATCGGCAATCCGCAGTCACGCGGCAAGGCGCTGATCAACATGCTGCCGCTGGAGCAGGGCGAGCGCATCACCACCATCATGCCGCTGCCGGAGGACGAGGCCAGCTGGGGCGAACTTTACGTGATGTTCGCCACCACGCGCGGCACCGTGCGCCGCAACGATCTATCCGACTTCGTCCAGGTCAACCGCAACGGCAAGATCGCCATGAAGCTGGAGGAAGAAGGCGACGAGATCCTCGGCGTCGAGACCTGCACCGACAAGGACGACGTGCTGCTGACCGCCAGTTCCGGCCAGTGCATACGCTTCTCCGTCGGCGACGTGCGCGTCTTCCAGAGCCGCAATTCGGTCGGTGTGCGCGGCATAACCATGGCCGAGACCGACCGCATCATCTCGATGTCGGTGATAGAGCATGTCGATGCTTCGCCAGCGGAACGCGCCGCTTACCTGAAGCGCGCGGCGGCGGAGCGGCGGCTTGCCACGGAAACGACCGGCGAAGAGGAAGAGATCGCGCTGACCAATGAGGAGATCGGCGAGGAGACGGAGCTTTCCGACAACCGATACGAAGAGCTCAAGGCGCACGAACAGTACGTGCTGACGGTCACCGAGTTCGGCTACGGCAAGCGTTCGTCATCCTATGATTTCCGGCTGACCGGACGCGGCGGCAAAGGCATCCGCGCCACCGATGTGTCGAAGGCAGCCGAGATTGGCAGGCTGGTGGCGACGTTCCCGGTCGGCAATGACGACCAGATCATGCTGGTGTCGGACGGCGGCACCGTCATCCGGGTTCCGGTCAACGGCATCCGTTTCGCCAGCCGCGCCACCAAGGGCGTGACCATCTTCAACACGGCTGAAGGCGAAAAGGTGGTTTCGGTCGAGCGGATCTCGGAACCGCAAGCGGACGAAGAAAGCGATGAGACGGTCGAGGGCGGTGCTGATGCCGCTCCGGCGCCTGACGCCGGTCCGGACGGTGCGGACTAAGTCCGGCACCCGGGTTTTGACATAGCAACGCCGGCCAGGTGGCCGGCGCGGCAGCAAGTTCAGGCTTTATCAGTAGTGACGATATGGCTTGCGCGGGCCGAAGCCTTCGAAGCGCTTGGTGTTTGCCTTGACGCGGATGCGTTGCGCCTCCTGATGCAGCCCAAATACGGTGGCGATCAGCATGGCGACGGTCATTGCGGTGGCGAGCATGTAGATCAGCATGTGCGTGTTCTCCTGCGCCTAACAACGGATAGATGGGATTTTGGTTTCATCTTATTAAGGTGCAACCTAGTGAACGCTGCGTGAAGGCTTCGTGATCAGCGTGTTCATCTGTCGTTCATGTGCCGGAAAAGGTTCACGGCCGGCGCGCCGATCGGATTTGCCTTTGCGAGAGAGGCTCGCTAGAGCCTGTTCCATCTTGTTGATGGACGGAAGACGGAACGGGCTCTAGCTTTCATTTGAGCATGATCTTTTCCAAAAACCGGTTTCCACTTTTTGGGATCATGCATTAGAAGCACCTGCCATGACTGAACGCATCGCCCTCTATGCCGGCTCCTTCGACCCGCTGACCAACGGCCATCTCGATGTGCTGAAGGCCTCGCTGGCCGTGGCGGATATCGTTTATGCGGCGATCGGCATCCATCCGGGCAAGCAACCGCTGTTTTCCTTCGAGGAGCGGGTGAAGCTGATCGAGACGGCGACGAAGACGGAATTCGGCAGCGACGGTGCCCGCATCAAGGTCGTCGCCTTCGACGGGCTGGTCATCGACGCCGCCAGGAAGCAGGGCGCCTCGATCATGATCCGCGGCCTGCGCGACGGCACCGACCTCGACTATGAGATGCAGATGGCCGGCATGAACGAGACCATGGCGCCCCAACTGCAGACGGTTTTTCTGCCCGCCAGTCCTTCGGTACGCACCATTACCGCCACACTTGTTCGCCAGATTGCCTCGATGGGCGGCGACATTCGCCCCTTCGTGCCGGCGGCGGTTGCCGGTGCGCTCACAGCCAAGTTCAAGAAGTAAGTTTTCGGAGAAAACCATGCAGCTGAAAAAGCTAGCCTCGTTCCTTGTCGTGCTCGCCGGTCTTGTGGCTGTGTCGGTCTCGGCTTTCGCCGCCGACCCGGAAAACACAATGATCATCACGCTGAAGGACGGCGACGTCACCATTGCGCTGAGGCCCGATCTTGCGCCAAAGCATGTCGAGCAGATCAAGAAGCTGGTGCGCCAAGGCGCCTATGACAACGTCGCCTTCCATCGCGTCATCGACGGCTTCATGGCGCAGACCGGCGACGTCAAGTTCGGCAATATGAAAAAGGGTTTCAGCGCCGAGGCCGCCGGCACCGGCGGTTCCGACCTGCCCGACCTGCCGGCCGAATTCTCACAGACCGAACATTATAAGCGCGGCGTGGTCGGTATGGCCCGCTCGCAGGACCCAAATTCGGCCAATTCGCAGTTCTTCATCATGTTCGCTCCGGCACCGCCCCTCGATGGCCAGTACACGATCGTCGGCAATGTCGTCAGCGGCATGGAACTGGTGGACCAAATCAAGAAGGGCGACCAGGCGGACAACGGCACGGTCACCGATCCCGACCGGATGATTAAGGTGCGCATCGCCGCCGACAAGTAAATTGTCGAATAACTCTGTTTCTCAAAAGGATATCTGACATGGCCGAAATCAAGGATCGCGAGAACGCGCTCATCATGGAAACGACCAAGGGCAAGGTCGTCATCGAACTTTTCCCCGACCTGGCGCCCGGCCATGTCGCCCGCATCAAGGAACTGGCCAGGGAAGGCGCCTATGACGGCGTGGTCTTCCACCGCGTCATCGAGGGTTTCATGGCGCAGACCGGCGACGTCAAGTTCGGCAATTCGAGCAAGCCTTCCTTCGCGCCGTCCCGCGCGGGCATGGGCGGCTCTGAAAAGCCGGATTTGAAGGCTGAATTCTCCAACGCCAACCATGCTCGCGGCACCTGCTCGATGGCCCGCTCGCAGAACCCGAACTCGGCCAATTCGCAGTTCTTCATCTGCTTCGACGATGCCGCCTTCCTCAACCGCCAGTACACGGTCTGGGGCCAGGTCATCGAAGGCATGGACAATGTCGACAAGATCAAGCGCGGCGAGCCGGTGCAGGATCCCGACAAGATCGTGTCGCTGAAAGTCGCGGCCGACGTCAAGTAAGGGCAAACGACAATGATGGGCGTCGTCTGGTCGCTTCTCGGCATCCTGTCCGGCGCCTTCATTGCCATTCAGGCGCCGATCAATTCGCAGCTGGCGCGCGGCCTGGGCCTCCCGGTCGCGGCGGCTGCGTTTTCGTTCCTGTCGGGCGCGATCGTGCTCGGTATCATCTCCGTCACGGTGGTGAAGCTGCAAGGCATCTCGCTCGACTGGAAGGCGCCGGCGCCCTGGCTGTTCGTGGCCGGCGGCATGCTGGGCGGTTTCTATGTCACGCTGTCGACGATTCTCACGCCACGCATAGGTGCGGCCGC
>NZ_RZPQ01000361.1:0-5829 GCF_003999135.1 Mesorhizobium sp. M7A.F.Ca.CA.004.06.1.1
CCCTTGAGCGAGGCCGACGAGCCCTTGCCGACGTCGCCATAACCGCACACGACAGCGACCTTGCCGGCCATCATCGTGTCGGTGCCGCGGCGGATGCCGTCGACCAGCGATTCCTTGCAGCCATATTTGTTGTCGAACTTCGACTTGGTAACCGAGTCGTTGACGTTGATGGCGGGGAAAGGCAGCAGGCCCTTCTTCTGCAGCTGATAGAGCCGGTTGACGCCGGTGGTCGTCTCTTCGGTGACGCCGCGGATCGCCGCCTTCTGCTTGGTGAAGAAGCCGGGCGAAGCCTTCAGGCGCTTCTTGACCTGGGCATAGAAGTATTCCTCTTCCTCGCTCTGCGGGTTGGACAGCACGTCCTCGCCGGCCTCGGCGCGGGCGCCGATCAGGATGTACATGGTGGCATCGCCGCCATCATCGAGGATCATGTTGGAGAGGCCGCCATCGGCCCACTGGAAGATCTTGTCGGTGTAGTCCCAATACTCCTCGAGCGACTCGCCCTTGACGGCGAACACCGGGATGCCGGCTTCGGCGATGGCCGCGGCCGCATGGTCCTGGGTCGAGAAGATGTTGCAGGAGGCCCAGCGGATATCGGCGCCCAGTTCCTTCAGCGTCTCGATCAGCACCGCCGTCTGGATCGTCATGTGCAGCGAGCCGGTGATGCGCGCACCCTTGAGCGGCTGCTTGGGACCGAATTCCTCACGGCAGGCCATCAGGCCCGGCATTTCGGTTTCGGCGATCTCGAGTTCCTTGCGGCCCCAGCCGGCAAGCGAGATGTCGGCGACCACATAGTCCTTGCTACCCGTCATGGCAGTACTCCGATGCGAATGTTGTGCTTGCGAATTTGTTGCGGACACGCCCGCGCCGGTCGGCGCGTCGAAGGGCGCGAATTGCCGGCCTGACTAGCAGATCGGAGCAAGGACGACAATGGGATATAAAGAAATCTTTATCCCTGCATGTCTCTCAGACACGCATCGGCGCTCTACCTGATCAGCATTCCTCGCCAAAGCGGGACGCCACCAGCTGCTCCAGGGCGTCGATGACCTGCCGGGCTTCCGGTCCGCTGGCGGTGACGCGGATCGAATAGCCGGGGCTTGCCGCCAGCATCATCAGGCCCATGATCGAGGTGCCGCCGACCTTGACGCCATCCTTCTCGACATGCACCGAGGCATCGAAGCCGCTGGCCAGCTGGACGAACTTCGCCGAAGCGCGCGCATGAAGGCCACGTTGGTTGATGATGGGAAAATCCCGGACAATTTGGTCTTTTTCCGGGGACAGCGCGGTCATTTGCTGCTCAGGAGCTGGCTGGCGACATTGATGTATTTGCGGCCGGCGGCCTGAGCCTCATCGAGCGCGGCGGCCATATTGTCGCCCTTGCGGATCGAGGAGAGCTTGATCAGCATCGGCAGGTTCATGCCGGCGATCACCTCGGTGCGGCCGGACTCCATCACCGAGATGGCAAGGTTGGAGGGCGTGCCGCCGAACATGTCGGTCAGCACGATGACGCCCGCCCCGGTATCGACACGGGCAACAGCGTCGACGATGTCGCGGCGACGCTGCTCCATATCGTCGTCGGCACCGATCGCCACGGTTTCGAAATTGTCTTGTGGCCCGACGACATGTTCGACGGCATGTCGGAACTCGGTGGCCAGTTGACCGTGCGTTACAAGCACGAGTCCGATCATTCTTTGGTGGCTCCCGTCATCGCCGCTTCACAGGCGCATTTTATGCTCGCCAGCCAATCCAGGCGGCGGGAGCGCTATCTTGTCGACGCACGGCCCGTTGACAAGCCCAAAATTGCGCAGGCACATGCCATTTTGACGCATTGCAGCAAAAAACCCGGAACGGATCATAGAAAAGGCGCGATCGACAGCCGCGCCATCACGACCGGCAAGGCGGCAGCGACGTTGCGTTCGACCGCATCGATACGCGGCACCCGACAGCCGGCGATGCTGGTGTCGGCATCCTCCTGAAAGCGTGCCGTTTCACCGGCCGGCGTCAGGCGGACATGCAAATCGACGATGGCGGCGGGCTCGAACGGCACCGCTCGCGGCCCGAGCCCAGGCACCTCGACGAGGCCTTCTATGATGGCGGGAGCGCGGCAGAGAAGCCGCCCGGCATGCACCTCGACAAAGAGCTGATCGTCACCGACGAGCCGCGAGAACAGGCCGCGATGGCGACAATGGTCGATGAGCGCCAGCGCCAGCGTCGTCTTGCCCGAACCGGAGGCTCCGGTGACGAGAATGCCGCGCTCGCCGATCAAAACCATTGTCGCGTGAATGTTTTCAGGCTGCACGGCTGGACCAGGCGTGGTTGGGATTCATGCTCTCAGCCTTCGGCCGGCAATGTCACCACAAAGCGTGCGCCCTTGATCTCGCCGGGTTTGGTGCCGGGGATGTTCTCGGCGGTGAGCGTGCCGCCATGGGCCTCGACGATTTGCCTGGATATCGACAGGCCAAGCCCCGAATTCTGGCCGAATGCCTCGCCGGCCGGCCGGTCGGTGTAGAACCGTTCGAAGATGCGGTCGATGTTGTCGGCCCGGATGCCGGGGCCATTGTCGTCGACGGTGACGATGTTGAACTTGCCGGCACGCGCCAGCGACAGGCTGATGTGGCCATGATCCTCGGGAACGAAGGAACGGGCGTTCTCGATCAAATTGGTGATGACCTGGCCGATGCGAAGATCATGCCCGACGACGACGTAGCCTTTGACGCCTTGCGGCAGTTTGGCCGCCTTGAACTCGATCTCGACCGCCTTCTTGTTGCGCGTCGCTTCGCGCGAAACGGCGACCA
The DNA here is from genome assembly GCF_003999135.1 of Mesorhizobium sp. M7A.F.Ca.CA.004.06.1.1. Taxonomy (NCBI): domain Bacteria; kingdom Pseudomonadati; phylum Pseudomonadota; class Alphaproteobacteria; order Hyphomicrobiales; family Phyllobacteriaceae; genus Mesorhizobium; species Mesorhizobium sp. M7A.F.Ca.CA.004.06.1.1. Next base: position 2,793 of record NZ_RZPQ01000361.1, read on the forward strand.
GATCGGTGATGAATTTCTTCAGGTCGACCGTCCCGGCATCTTCACGCGCGAGCTCCGCGTCCAGGCGCGATGCGTCGGAAATATCGGTGATGAGCCGGTCCAGCCGCCTGACATCGTGCTGGATGATATCCATCAGCCGGCCGCGCGAATCGTCGTTCTTGGCCAGCGGCAAGGTTTCCACCGCGCTGCGCAGCGACGTCAGCGGGTTCTTCAACTCGTGCGAGACATCGGCCGCGAAGCTTTCGATCGCCTCGATGCGGGCGTAGAGCGCGTTGGTCATGTCGCGTATGGCGATCGACAGATTGCCGATCTCGTCCTGGCGGTCGGAAAAATCGGGGATTTCCTCACGGCTCTTGACGCCGCGCCGCACCCGCACCGCCGCCGCCGACAGCCGGCGCAGCGGATTGGCGATGGTGGAGGCAAGCAGCATCGACAGGATGGCGGTGACAAGGGCCGCGATACCGAAGACGCGCAGGATCGCCTTGCGCTCGGCGGCGACGATCTTGTCGATGTCGCCGCCTTCGGTCGACAGCATCAGCACGCCCAGGACGGCACGAAAGCGCTGGATCGGCACCGCCACCGAAACGATCTGCTCCCCCTGCTCGCTGACGCGCACGATGGTCGACGGGCTGCCGGTGAGTGCCTTGACCACTTCCGGGAAAGCGGCGCCATTGCCGCCCGGCTGCTCGTGATAGACCGGCAGCTCGGTGTTGCGGAAGAAGTCGAAGACGAATTTCTGGATGCGCTCGACCAGATCGGGCTCTTCCTCCTCAACCGGCGGCAGGTCGTAGCGCAGGATCTGGCCACGCGAATAGAGGTGGCGTGAATCGAGCAGCAGATTGGCGTCGCGGTCATAGATGCGGGCGCGGGTCCTGGTCGGCGAGATCAGCCTTCGCAGCACCGGGGCGACCCGCTCCGGGTTGATCGGGAAGTCGAGGTTGTCGAGTTGGTCGGAGCCCGGCCCCAGGCTTTCGCCGGCCTGCAGTTCAAGCAGCTTTTCCGGGTCGATGCTGATCGAATCCGTCTCGACCGTCGCCGACGCGGCGATCGCGCCGGCGATGATCTCGCCCTGGGTCATCAGGCTTTCGACGCGGGCGTCGATCAGCCCGTCTCGGAAGGTGTTGAGATAGAGGATGCCGGTCACCAGGACGGCAAGGCCGGCAAGGTTGAGGAACAGGATACGCCGTGTCAGGCTGGAAAAGATATGATGGCCAAGGAAACGGCGCATCGGCACCGTGATCTTCGACACGAAGGACGGCATGATCCGCGACGGCCGCCTGGAGGCGCCCGCCGGTCTTGTTCGCTGTGCTTCCACTGCCATCGAATAGCAGGCCCTGCTACTTATGCTTCGCGGAACCGGTATCCGACTCCGTAAAGGGTTTCGATCATCTCGAAGTCGTCGTCGACGGCCTTGAACTTCTTGCGCAGCCGCTTGATGTGGCTGTCGATGGTGCGGTCGTCGACATAGACCTGTTCATCATAAGCCGAATCCATGAGCGCATCACGGCTTTTTACGACGCCTGGACGCTGCGCCAGCGAATGCAGGATCAGGAACTCGGTGACGGTGAGCGTCACCGGCTCGCCTTTCCAGGTGCAGGTGTGGCGCTCCTGGTCCATGACGAGTTGGCCGCGCTCGAGCGAGCGGGCCTGCTGGCTTGGCGTCTTGGCGGCAGCCTCGCGGGCACTGGCGCGGCGCAGCACGGCGCGCACCCGCTCGACCAGCAGGCGCTGCGAGAAGGGCTTGCGGATGAAATCGTCGGCGCCCATCTTGAGGCCGAACAATTCGTCGATCTCGTCGTCCTTGGAGGTCAGGAAGATCACCGGAAGGTCGGACTTCTGGCGCATGCGGCGCAGCAGTTCCATGCCGTCCATGCGCGGCATCTTGATGTCGAGGATGGCAAGGTTCGGCGGGCGTGCCGCCAGGCCTTCCAGCGCTGACGCACCATCCGTGTAGGTCTCGACGCGATACCCCTCGGATTCCAGGGCGATCGACACCGATGTCAGAATGTTGCGGTCGTCATCGACAAGCGCGATTGTTGCCATTTCAAGCGGCTCCCTCATGAGCTGTCCCTTCTGTCGTAGAGAAGGGGCTTTTGCAGGACAAATTAGGTACAAAATGTGGCATAGGCCTTGTCCGCTGTCACGCGCGGCATGCCGGCGGCCACAATCCTACCTCGACATGGATTGGACGAACGGACATCGCCAATCCTTTGGGCAACCGCGAAACTTTTTGCACATATAAACGATTTAAACAACTTTCAAAATATTTAAATCGATTAATGATTTGATATCATTTGGCTTTTCTGGTTCTGACCATCTCGCCCGCGTAGTGGGCGTGCTGGAAACGTGCCGGCAAAGATGCGGCAAATCCAAGAGGGACACTCGATGTCGGAAGTCGGCAAACGCAATTCCGCCTGCGCGATCGATCATATCGGCCTGAAAACCACCGGCGTGGTGCGCTATAATTTCGGTGCGGCCGCCCTTTATGAGGAATCGATCCGGCGCGGCGAGGCCCGCTTGACCGCCCATGGCGCGCTGGTCGCCGAGACCGGACAGCACACCGGCCGCTCGCCCAAGGACAAGTTCGTCGTCCGCGATGGCGCCACCGAACCACATGTCTGGTGGGACAACAACAAGGCGATCTCGCCGGCCCAGTTCGACACGCTGCTCGCCGATTTCCAGGCGCATGCCGCGGACAAGGATCTATACGTCCAGGATCTGGTCGGCGGCGCCGATGCGGAGTCGAGGCTGCCGACCAGGGTGATCACCGAATTTGCCTGGCACTCGCTGTTCATCCGCAATCTGCTGATCCGTCCGGATGCCGCCGAACTCGAACAGTTCGTGCCTGAGATGACGATCATCGACCTGCCGTCCTTCCGCGCCGATCCCCTTCGTCACGGCAGCCGCACCGAAACGGTGATCGCCGTCGATCTTTCGCGCAAGATCGTGCTGATCGGCGGCACCTCCTATGCCGGCGAGATGAAGAAGTCGGTGTTCACCATGCTCAACTATCTGCTGCCGGCGAAAGGCGTGATGC
>NZ_RZPQ01000362.1:0-5825 GCF_003999135.1 Mesorhizobium sp. M7A.F.Ca.CA.004.06.1.1
GAAGAACTCGTCGGCCTGGGTTCAAGCAAATCGGCTGTCAGCGGTGAGTTGGTGCTGGGATGCTTCGAGGATTTGGCGCCTTTCTTCGCGCCGGCTTTGATCCGCGCCTTCTCCGAACGCTATCCGGCCGTCAAAATCGTCGTTCGCGACGAGACGTTCGAGACTCTGGGACGACGGCTGGGAGATGCGGCCATCGATCTCGGCCTGACTTATGATCTCAGCCTGCCGACGCATTTCGCCCGCATCCTGCTGCGCGAACTTCGTCCACACGCGCTGTTGCCGGCAGGCCATGCCCTGGCGGACCGCCCAACGGTCAGCCTTGCCGATCTGGCCGCCTATCCGCTGATCACGACGGATCAGCCGCACAGTTGGCAGCACATGCTCGACCTGTTCCGCAGCCGCGGCCTCTCGCCGGTGGCCGATACGACGACAAGCTCGTTCGAACTGCAGCGTAGCATGGTCGCCAACGGCTTCGGCGTCGCGGTCAGCTATACCCGCCCGCACGGCGACCGCAGCTATGACGGCCTGCCGCTTATCTGCAAGCCGCTGTCCGATCCGCTGCCCATGCAGCGGATCCTGCTGACCTATGACACGCATCAGCGTGTGTCGAATGCAGCGCTGGCCTTCGTCGAGGTGGCCAGGGACTGGTTCGCCACCCGCGACATCTTTGCCTCGTGAAAGGCTGACAGGCGCCGCGTCTCCGCTTGCCGCTTGACGGTTTCTGCCGCTGCTGCCACTCCATGGACATGGAAAATATCCAGTCGAAAGCGGCCCAGGGCCGTGTCGCCGATGCGCCGAACGGCCATTGGGTCTACCGCGTGCTGCCGCGCTCGATATGGCCCTATGCGCAGCTTGCTCGATGGGACAGGCCGATCGGCTGGCAGTTGCTGCTGTGGCCGTGCTGGTGGTCGGCAGCCTTGGCGGCAAGCGCCTATCCGCGTCCGGGCGACCCGCTGCTCTCACTGCTGCCGGCGCCTTTGTATCTCGTGCTGTTCCTGGTCGGGGCCATCGCCATGCGCGGCGCCGGCTGCACCTACAACGACCTCGTCGACGAGGACATCGACAGCCAGGTGGAGCGCACGCGCTCGCGACCGTTGCCGTCGGGCAAGGCGACGCGCCGGCGGGCATGGCTGTTTCTCGTCCTGCAGGCCCTGGTCGGCCTCGTCGTGCTCATCCAGTTCAACAGCTTCGCCGTCCTGCTCGGCATCTGCTCACTGGCGGTCATCGCCATCTATCCATTCATGAAGCGGATAACCAACTGGCCGCAACTGGTGCTTGGCCTTGCCTTTTCCTGGGGCGCGCTGATGGGATGGGCGGTCGAGTTCGGCGATCTCGATGGGCCTGCCATCATGCTTTATATCGGCTCGATCCTGTGGGTGATCGGCTACGACACGATCTACGCACATCAGGACAAGGAAGATGACGCCATTGTCGGCGTGCGCTCGACGGCACGCCTGTTTGGCGATAACACCAAATCGTGGCTGGCCGGGCTTTATGGCGGCGCGCTGATCTGCTTCGCCATCGCCTTCGCGTCGGCGCAAGCGCCGGTGGTGGCGCTGGCCGGACTGATCGCCGCCGGCGCCCATATGGCGCGGCAGATCGCCGTGTTGGATATCGACAATCCGGACCAATGCCTGCGGCTGTTCAGGTCGAATAACCAGGTCGGCTGGCTGATCTTCCTGGGCCTGATCGGCGGCGCTGTGTGGGTGGCTCTGAAGCCGCTGGTTTAGTCTTCTTCTCCCCGTCACTATACGGGGAGAAGAAGGCTAATCCCTCGAAATAATCTCCTGGCCGTCGATGACCAGCCTGAGACCGAGGGCGCCGGCCCTGCGGCGAGCGAGGAAACGCGGACGGCGCGTGTTCGAAATCCGCCCCTTGCGCCGATCCTGCGGCGGCAGCGTCTTGATGGCGGCACCGAGCGATTCTTCCAGGGTGCGGGCAACGCCGTCCGATTCGATCAGCAGCATCGGCAGACGGTAAGCGTCGGCCCAGGCGCGCCAGTCGGCTGCGACATCGTCGAGATCGTCGGCCACCAGCAGCGGCACCGACAGCATCGGGTCGTTGTGCAGGAGTTCCAGGGTCACCGTGACATTGCCGTCCGGATCCTCCATGGCGCGGGCGGCAACGCCGCGGAACGCATTGGCGGGCAGAACGATGATCGCGGGCAGGCCGCTCATCTCGAGCAGGCGGCGGATCACGGCGCCGCGCTGGTCGATGGTGAAGGTTACATCGCCGTAGTCGTCGCGAGTCGCGTAGCTCACCACTTGCGGCAGGCGAAATGGGTCGAGACGCATGTTGCGTCCCGCCCAGACTGGCTTCAGTCCGGTGTTCATAGAGTGGCCTTCCTGTCTGTCTCCTGAGAGCCGGTGTCCGGTTCTCTCCGGGCCGGTTTTTCCAGCCTCGTTTGTATGGAGACAGTAGCGCGGGCTCCTTACCGCCCCGCTTAAGAAAGTCGGTTAAATTTTGCTGATCTCAGGGATGGTTATCGGAATCCCACCAGCCGCAAGATGTGGAAAGGATCAGATAACCTTACCCGGATTCATGATGCCGGCCGGGTCGAAAGCGGCCTTCACCCTTCGCATCAGATCGATCGCCATTGGCGGCGCGGTGGCGATCAGTTCGTCGCGCTTCAACTGGCCGATGCCGTGCTCGGCCGAGATCGAACCGTGCAGGCTGCGCACCACACCGTGCACCGCCTTGTTCATGGGGTGATAGAGAGCGAGGAACGCCTCATCATCGCCGTCGACTGGCCGCGAAATGTTGTAGTGGAGATTGCCGTCGCCCATATGACCGAAGCAGACCACGCGGGCGCCTGCACTTACCGACGCCACGGCGCCGGCGGCTTCTTCGATGAAGCGCGGGATCGATGCAATAGGCACCGAAATGTCGTGCTTAATCGAGGCGCCTTCCGGCTTCTGCGCCTCGGGCAGCAGCTCGCGGAAATTCCAGAAGGCATCCCCCTGCCCGAGGCTCGCCGCAATGACGGCGTCGCCGACGAATTCCTGTTCAAGGCCGGCCGAGAGCACGTCCTCGATCAACGCCCGCGAATCCTCCGACGAACGGCCTGATGAAATCTGCATCAGCACATACCACGGCCAGTCCTCGATCAGCGGCCGCACCACGCCCTGGGCATGCGCCAGCGTGAAATCATATGGCCGCCTGCCGATCAGTTCGAAAGCGGTGAGCGCTGCCCCGGCACGGTCCATGGCCAGGCTGAACAGCGAAAGTGCTGCCTCGGGTGACGAAAGGCCGGCGAAGGCGACTTCGCGCCCCTTCGGCTTCGGGAACAGCTTGAGCACGGCGGCGGTGATGACGCCGAGCGTACCTTCGGCGCCGACGAACAGGTTTTTCAGATCGTAGCCGGTGTTGTCCTTCTTCAGCTTGCGCAGGTCGTCGAACACCTCGCCGGTCGGCAGCACCACCTCGACACCGAGGCAAAGTTCGCGCGCATTGCCATAGGCAAGCACGCCGGTGCCGCCGGCATTGGAGGAAAGATTGCCGCCGATCTGGCAGGAGCCTTGCGCGGCCAGCGACAGCGGAAACAGCCGGTCGGCGGCGTCGGCTGCCTCCTGCAGCGTCTGCAGGATGACGCCGGCCTCGACCGTCACCGTGTTGGACAGGACATCGATCTCGCGGATGCGGTTCAGCCGCGACAGCGACAGGACGATTTCGCGCCCGGACCTGTCCGGCACCTGGGCGCCGACCAACCCGGTGTTGCCGCTTTGCGGCACGATCGGCGTTCCCGTCTCCGTCGCCAGCCGCATGATCCGGCTGACTTCGTCGACACTGCCCGGGCGCAGCACCAGCGATGTCGCGCCGTGCCAGAGCCCGCGCCGCTCAATGAGGTAAGGCGCGATATCGCGCTCGTCGCGGAGCGCATATTTGTCGCCAACGATCGCCGCGAAGCGATCGATGAGAGCGGAATCGAGTGTCTCTGTGATTTCGGTCATGGGGGAAAACTATGGTGTGGGCTGCGTGATGTCACGAGGGGCGGCGGCACGCGACAGCCGATCGTTAATGGCTTCACCGAGCCCGTCGAAGGGAATACGCTCGACGGCGATGGTCTGCGCGCCGCAGCGGTCGAGCTCCTGCATATAGGCAAACAGATTGCTCGCCGCTTCGCGCAGGTCACCGGTTTCGGATAAATTGAGGAAGGCTTCGGCGCGGCGCCAGCCTTGCGCCCTCTGGCTGCCGAAGCCTAGCAAAGCCTCGCCCTCGCCGACCGTGCCGGCATTGAGCCGCATCGCAGCACCTGGCGCATAGTGCGAGGCGAGCATGCCCGGCGCCTCGACGCCGGCGGCGCCGCCGCGCAACAGCTCCATGCCGATAGCCGCCTCGATCTCCTCGGCGGCGATGCCGCCGGGCCTCAGCAGCCGCAATCTGTCCCCTTCGGCCTTGAGAATCGTCGATTCCAGCCCGATCGGCGTCGCGCCGCCATCGACCACCAGCTTTATGCGCGTGCCGAGATCCGCCGCTACCGCTTGCGCGGTCGTTGCGCTGATTTTGCCGGATGAATTGGCGCTGGGCGCTGCAAGCGGGCGGCCGAGCCTGGCGATCAGCTCGCCACCAAAGCCCCTCGGCATGCGCAAGGCAATCGTATCGAGCCCGGCGGTGACCAGCGGATGGATGCCGTTGCCGGGCCGTTGCGGCAGCACCAGCGTCAGCGGACCTGGCCAGAATGCCAGCGCCAGTTTCCTGGACAGCGGATCGAACAACGCGAGGCGCTCTGCCATCGCCATATCCGCGACATGGGCGATCAGCGGGTTGAAGCGCGGGCGCCCCTTGGCTTCGAAGATGCGTGCGACGCCGATGCCGTTGGTGGCGTCGCCGGCCAGCCCGTAGACGGTTTCCGTCGGGATGGCGACGACATCGCCTTCCATGAGCAGCGCCAGCGCCCGCTCCAGCGCCTCGCCCGAGCCAAGTATTTCAGCCACTCTCGTCACCTCACAGATGCGGGGTGCGTAGTACGATGGCGGCCGTTGGGCAAGCCGCTGTTGGGTAACCTATTGTTGGCGAGCAGGAGCATTGGCGATTTATCAATCCCTAAAATGCTATGTTTCCGCGAAAGCCGGCATCAATTCCGGCCTGCTATCGAAGAGCTTCTGGGCAAAGGGGAGCGACATCAGTGTCTGCGCGTATCCTGTTGGGTATCATTCTTGCTGTTGCGGCCGGCGAAGCCCAGGCGTCATCCCTGGTTTTTCCAGGCACGCCATCCTCCACCCCATCGATCGTCAGGATCGGCGCCCCCAACCAGCCTGGAACCGCCGATGCGGTCAGCGCCAGCGATGCGCTGTCGGTGGTGGCAAAAGGGGAAGCGCAGCCCGACGTCACCGATGAAAAAGTGGCGGCGATCCCGGACAAGCCCGCGACCGGGCACGGCTTCCAGCCAGGCCCGATGGTCATTCGTGGCGGCGTTACCGGTCCCGATTTCCCTGCACCGGCGCCAACCGCTGCACCAGCGGCCGGTGCCGCGCCGGCCGCTGGCACGGCGCCGGCGGCAGGCACAGCGCCGGCAACGGCCACCGCCTCCGCAGCCCCCTCAGGGAACGCCGAGAACCAACCCACGCCGCCGAGCGCTCCGGCGCCGGCAGCAGGGCAGCACATGCCTCCCAACGGCTACACCAAATAGCCCCGGCTCCAAGACAGCCGACATCGATGGCGTGACTTGACGGTGGTCTGGCGCCCGGCGCACCATTGCCAGGCAAATCCCGTTCTAGGTATTTCTGGCAGACGGGATTTCATCGTTAGGGGTAAAGGGGGGTGATCATGAGAAAATCTGGAATCGTAACCGGGGCAGGCCTTCTGCTGGCGTCGTTGCTTGGCGT
>NZ_RZPQ01000363.1:0-5799 GCF_003999135.1 Mesorhizobium sp. M7A.F.Ca.CA.004.06.1.1
CTCCGTGACTGTGCCGGCAAGGATCGCGCTTTCGCCCATGAAGGTGGCGGAAAAGCGCGTCGCCGGCCTGTGATAGACGCGCTCGGGCGGGCCTTCGTCCTCGATGCGCCCGTCATTCATCACCACACAATGGTCGGCCAGCGCCATCGCTTCTTCCTGGTCGTGGGTGACGTGGATGAAGGCGGTGCCGACGCGCTTCTGGATCGCTTTCAACTCGTCCTGCATCTGCCGGCGTAATTTGAGATCGAGCGCGCCGAGCGGCTCGTCGAGCAGAAGCACCGCCGGCTCGATCACCAGCGCCCGCGCCAGCGCCACGCGCTGCCGCTGGCCGCCGGAAAGCTGATGCGGCTTCTTGTCGAAGGCGGAGGCGAGGCCGACCAGCGCAAGCGCTTCACGCGCCTTTGCCGCCCGGGTAGCGCCGTCGACGCCCTGCATGCGCAGGCCGAAGCCGACATTGCTGCCGACGCTCATATGCGGGAACAGCGCATAGTCCTGGAACACCGTCGTCGTCGGCCGCTTGGCCGGCGGCACCGAGGTGCAGTCCTCGCCACGGATGAACACCTTGCCTTCGCTGGGGGTGACGAAGCCGCCCAGAATGGAGAGCAGCGTCGTCTTGCCGGAGCCGGACGGCCCGAGCAGGATGGTGTAGCTGCCGGGCTCGATCTGCAGCGAAACGTCATTCAGCACGGTGTGCTGGCCGAAGCGATGCGAGACGGCACGAATATCGACCAAAGGCGCGGTCATGCCTTTCTCCTGCGCAGCAATGTCAGTTCGAACAGCACCACCAGCACGATGGAGACGGCGAAGACCAGCGAGCCGACGGCGTTGGTCTTGGGGTTAAGGCCGGAGCGCAGCAGGTTCCAGATTTCGACCGGCAGCGTGGTGTCGAAGCGGGTGAGCAGGAAGGAGATCACGAACTCGTCCCAGGAGAAGGTCATCGACAGGAAGAAAGCTGCGAAAATGGCCGGCGCCATGACCGGCACGGTGATCAGCAGCAGCACCTTCCATTCCGGCGCGCCGAGGTCGCGCGCGGCACGCTCGATGTTGATCTGGTGGTCGCCCATCTGGCTGTAGATGATGGCAAAGCACAGCGGCAGGTTGATCACGACATGGCCGATGCCGGCGGCAAGCAGCGATTTCGGCACGCCGGCCCAGTTGAACAGCACCAGCAGCCCCATCCCGATGATGAGATAGCTGACCGTCAGCGGCAGGGTGATCAGCCCGCGCAGCAGGCCGGAGCCAGGCAGGACGAAGCGGGCAAAGCCCCAGGCGGAGAGAAAGCCGAGCGTGACGGCTGCGAGCGAGGAGATGGATGCCACCAGCAGCGAGTTGACCAGCGCCGAGGTCAGCCGCGTGTCCGAAAGAACCGCATCGTACCAGCGCAGCGACGGGCCGGTGAAGGGCGGGATCGGGAACGACGTCGCCTGCAGCGAAAACAGCACCAGCACGACGACCGGCAGGAAGATGAAGCCGTAGACGGCGAGCGCGTAGAGCCAAGAGGCGATGTGGACGAGCGGGCGCATCTCAGGCCCGCTCGATCTTCAGCCAGCGCGCGCAGGCGAGGTAGGCTGATGTGACCACCGCCATCAGGATAATCGACAGCGCCGAGGCCAGCGGGAAATCGCCGCGCCGGCCGATCTGCATCATCACCAGTTGCGGCATCAGCAGCTCGTTGTTGCCGCCCAGGATCTGCGGCGTGATGTAATCGCCGATGCACAGCACGAAGGTCAGGAAGGCGCCGACCATGATGCCGGGCAAGGTCAGCGGCAGCACGATATGCAGGAAGGTGCGCACCGGCCCGGCGCCGAGATCGGCGGCCGCCTTGCGGTAGCTCGGGCTCAACTGCTTGAGGTTGGCAAAGATGGTCAGCGTCAACAGCATGACGAAGAAATGCACGAAGCCGGTGACGGTGGCGAAACGCGTGTTGGCGAGTTGCAGCGGCTCGCTGATCAGGCCAGAGCCGGTCAGCGCCCGGTTGACGACGCCGTTCTGCGCCAGCACCAGCAGCCAGGAATAGGAGCGCACGACATAGGATGTCCAGAACGGCAGCACCGCCAGCATCAGCGCCAGCCGCTGCCAGCGTTCCGGCACCTGTTCGGCGAGGATCCAGGCAAAGGGATAGGCGAGCAGCACCGAGACCACGGTGACGATCGCGGTGACCTGCAGTGAGTTCACCATCGCCTGCCAGTAGGAAGGGTTGGTGAAGAACTGGCTGTAATTGGACAGCGTGAAGCCGCCGCCCTCATGCGCCGTCAGGCTGGAAAGCCCCATGGCGATGAAGGGCAGCACGAAGAACAGCAGCGTCCAGCCGAGCGCCGGCGTGACCAGCGCCCAGGGCAGGGCAGAGCCCGCCCGGGGCAGGGCCGCCCGGGGCAGAGCAGAGCCCGCCCGGGGCAGGGCACGTCCGTTGTTTGCCGAGCTGCTCATGAGCGCTATCGGCTCATTTCGCCTGCAGCATTTCGGTCCACATATCCTGCATCTTCTTGTCGAGATCGGCGTTCGGCGCCGGATAGGCCTGGGCGCGCGCCAGGAAGCCCGGCTGCTCGTCGAAGCGCAAAACCTTCTTCTGGTCGTCGGTGAGTGCGGCCTTGGTGTTGGCCGGCATGCCCCAATAGCAGGAGGAGGTGGCAAGGCGCGCCTGGCCTTCCGGGCTCATAATGTACTGGATAAACTTCAGCGCCATGTCCTTGTTCTTGGAATCCTTGAACATGGCCAGCGACTGCGACCAGAGAATCGCACCCTCCTTGGGGACCGAGAAGTCCAGCGCCGGGTTTTCCTTGGCCAGGCCCGCCGTCACCCATTCGCCGCCGCCGACCAATATGTCGACCTCGCCGGTCGCAAGCGCCGTCTGGCTGGCGGTCACTTCGCCGACCAGCTTGGCATTGGCCTTCATCTTCAAGAGCTCGTCCTTGAGGGCGGGCAGGTCGGCTTCGGTGAGATCGGCCGTCTTCTTGCCGATCGCCAGTGCGGCCATGCCGATGACCGGCAGGTAGTAGTCGTAGATGGCGACCTTGCCCTTGTACTTGTCGCCGGTGAGTGCTGCCATCGACTGCATGTCGGCTGGATCGACCTTGGTCTTGTTGTAGCCGATCGTGTTGTAGCCGAACTTTTCGGTGATGCCGTAGCGCTTGCCGCCGACCACGGTGGAGCCGTCCATCTTCACCTGCGGAAACAGATCGGCCAGCGGCAGCTTGTCTTCCGGCAATGGCTCGAACAGTCCCTTCTCGACGCCGCGCGGCACGTCGATGCTGTCGATCACCATCACATCCCAGTCGCCGGGCTGCGACTGCTCGACGATGGCGAGGCCGGCGCCGGTGCCCTCGAATTCCTTGACGTTGACCTTGACGCCATTGGCCTCCTCGAAAGGCTGCAGCAAGGCCGGATCGGCATGATCGCACCAGATCAGCGCGTTGAGATCGGCGGCCTGCGCGCCCGTCGAAAGCAGCAGCGCCGCGGCGGCGGCAGCTGTGCGCAAACGGGTCTTCAGGATGGAAAGCGGATTGCTGGCTGTGTGTGACATCGAGTGTTCTCCCGTGCCTTTGTGGCTTCTTGCAAAAAATTGAACCAATTCTAAAATTGAGTCAATTCTGTTTTTGTGGCAAGAGGCTGGGAATGAGCGGATTGCGGGCTAGGCAAAAGGCGGACCGGCACCGGCGTATCATCGAGGCGGCGGCCGAACTGTTTCGCGAGGCCGGCTACGAAGGCGCCAAGATCGAGGCGATGGCCGCGCAGGCCGAGGTCTCTGTCGGGACGATCTACAACTACTACGAGAACAAGGGCGACATCCTCGGCGCCATCGTCTCGCTGGAGGTCAACGAGGTGCTGAATGCCGGGCAAGGCGTCGTCGCCAGGCCGCCGGCCAATGTCGGCGACGCGCTGGACACGCTGGTCGGCATCTATATCGAGCACTCGCTGCACTATCTCAGCAAGGAGATGTGGCGGCAGGCGATGGCAATCTCGACGCAACTGCCCGACAGCCCGTTCGGCCAGGCCTACACCGCGCTCGACCGCGCCCTGACCGAACAGATCCGCGCCCTGATCGCCCGGCTGCAGGAGATTGGCCTGGTGCGCCAGGACATAGACGGTGCAGCGCTCGGCGAACTGATCTTCAACAACATGAACATGATGTTCATCGAATTCGTGAAGCGTGACGCGGCCAAGATACCGGAACTGCGCGCGGCGATACGGAGGCAGAATAGGATATTGGTGGCGGCGATTGGGGTGTGAGACGTCAGGAGCAGGCAGGAGAAAGCGTCGCTTCCGCATAAGACCTGGTTTCAGACGCGGGTCGCCTCTTGAGTTGAGTTTGAAATCTGGTACAACCTATAAGGGCATAAATAGAGGGAGGGGTAAATGGGGACGTTTTCAGTCTGGCATTGGGCGATCTTGCTGCTGTTGATCGGCGTGCCTGTTTTCCTTGCCGTTCGATCAGCCGCGAAGCCGTCACAGAATCCTGAGGCTCTTGTGGGCTTCGGCGGCTGGCTGATGCTGCTGGCTATCGGTCAGGCAGTGTCACCATTGCGGACGCTTGCCGACTTCGCCAATTCGGCCGACGGCTACCAGCAACTCATGACCCTCTCGAATGGGCCGCTGGCGGTGTATGGCGAGGTTGCCCTCAATCTGGCGTTTCTGGCGCTTCAGCTGGTTGTGCTCGTTTCGATGCTGCGGCGTAGCCGCCGCTTTCCGCAATTGTTTCTGCTCCAGTGGCTGGCGATTCCCGTCGTGTTTATCCTGGACACGATCTGGGTTGCGTCAGTTCTGGGCGTTCCGGTGAGCCTGGTGCTCGCAGGCGATGCGCTGGTGGCCCCCATAGTCTCGTTTGTGGTGACAGGGCTCTGGGTCGCCTACGTCTACAAGTCTGTCAGGGTGCGGAACACGTTCACCAGGATTGGGGCATCCGCCCAGGTTGCGAGCGCGTCATAGAAGGCAGCCCAATTTGGGATATTTTGGAGCGTCGGGGCTCGACGAACTGACCTTCAATGACATGATGTTCATCGAGTTCGTGAAGCGCGACGCGGCGAAGATACCCGGAGCTGCGCGCGGCGATCCGCAGGCAGAACCGGATTTTGGCGGCGGCGATCAGGGTTTGACCTCGTGCACCACTATGTCGTCATCGAAGCTGGAACGGCCAAATCCCGAGCCGAATGACCGCAACTGTCGTCCGTGACGGCTGCGAGCTTTTGGAAGGTCTTCATTTCGGCTTCATTTATAGGTGCTGCCCGCGCTTTCGCCTGGAGATCAGCCAGGCGCGCCACGAGGGCTTGCGACGTCTCGACTTCAGGGCTCATCATTTTCGTTTGTCCGATTCAGTGGCGATTTGACGAGCACACCCCGCCGCCATCCCTGCCGGCGGGCGTGGCCGGTTCGAAGTTTCAGTCGTAGACTTTCACAATCTTGCGTGTGCTCGGGTCCACCAGAACCGTTCGGTTGTCGACCACAGTATAGCGGTATTTGACGTTGGGGACCTCGTGGAGCTCGACCGTGTCTGGCAGAGCCGTGCCGACGTTCAGCTCCACCCCCGGAAGCTTCACAGAAGCCAAGGGTTGCTTCTTCACGTATTCGCGCACGACGGTGTCCTGTTCCTGTGTGATAACCACATCCTGTGCCGCAACCGCGCCGACGCTGGCCAGCAGCAAGAGCGCCGCAGCGGCGCTGGTTAGGTGCATCCCCATTGTTTTCCTCCTCTTTTAATGTGGCGGCAGCACGATCGGCTGCGCGCGAACTACCCGAACACGTCGCCAGGCCAAACGTTCCTCATACGGGCTTCTGTCGGAATCTCCGCAGGACCAAAGTCTGATT
>NZ_RZPQ01000364.1:0-5798 GCF_003999135.1 Mesorhizobium sp. M7A.F.Ca.CA.004.06.1.1
GCATCAGTCCGCATTGGAGCGTCTATAGGAATCTACTTGGCTGAAAACCCCGGACTAACGGAAATGTTGTTGCGGGCCGACATCGCCCTTTACACAGCTAAGCGCCGCGGCAGGAATGAATTTTGTCTGTTCGATGCCGAGCTAGCCCGGGAGTTGCAACGCCGCCAGTCAATCGAACGCGATCTTCATTCGGCGATAACGATGAGAAGCTTGGTCGCTTGGTTTCAGCCAATCGTAAGACTCGAAACTGAAGCCGTCGTCAGTTTTGAAGCCTTGCTAAGATGGTCTCACCCGCTTCACGGTCCCATTTCTCCGCCCGAGATCATGACAGCGGCACGCGAAACTGGAATGCTTCAGCTGCTAACTCAAACGGTATTCGCCGACTGTTGCGCTCTTATCGAGGGCTTGGTCAAAGCTGACCGTCGTGATGTTCGTGTGGCGATGAATGTTTCACCGTGCGAGTTGGAAGCTGGCGATATTGACGAGATGATTCTTAATGGTCTGGCGGCAAAAGACCTCCCTGCAACGATGTTCGACATCGAGATTACCGAAGAAGCCCCAGTGGATCCGGACAGAGTGGATGAAAAGCTCGCCCGGCTTTCACATGCTGGCATTTCTATCGCGCTCGATGACTTCGGCACCGGTTTTTCGACGTTGGCATCGCTCAAGGACAGTCGGATCAGGAAGGTGAAAATAGATCAGGGCTTCGTTCGCGGCTTAGCCAAGTCCCGGGAGAATCGGCTGCTTGTCAAAGCGGTGATTGATCTTGGTAGGACGCTCGGGATCGAGGTCATGGCCGAGGGCGTTGAAACAGAGGCAGATCGGCAAACTCTGTACCAGCTTGGCTGCAGAACCGCGCAGGGCTTCCTGTTCTCTAAGGCAGTGCCTCTCCATTTGGCACTTGATTCGGTAGTAAAAGAGCACGCGAAGGAGTTGTGACCGGCCTCTCCGTCCGTGCTGCTCGCGGAACTTTCATGTGGGGTGGACCTGACGCGCGAAAGCCGTTTCGGACGGTAGAGTTATTACGGGGCGAAACTGAGCACGTGGTTTGGATAGCAGCAATCCGGTCCACCGGCGCACATGCAGCGGCTTCATACAAGCGTTCAAGTTGCGAGATGAGCTTGAGTGAACGACGTCGGAGAATTGCGTCCTTTGGACGCTGGTTTCGCGGTTCCCGTAGGATTCGATTACGGGAAGCGTTCTTGGCTGCTTCTCGGCTCAGCGCTCATCGGGATGAACAACGTACCCGCGGTCAAGGTCTTCGCGACCTCAACCCAGTCACCATCCCGCAACAGCAGCGGTCGGGTCCTGATCAAGCGCTCAGCCTCAGCACAGGTGCTGGAGCAACGGTAGAGCGCGGAAAACGTGTATCGGAATGCGCTGGCTCACCATAGGAAGCTGCCACGGCATGTCGAATGTCCCCAGGGGGCGGACCGTTCCCTTGCATTTGTCTCGATGACGGGCTCTCAAAGCTAAAGCCAAGAGAGCTTTATAAAAATCGCACCCGATCGGCTGCGCAACGACGACCAGCTGAGGCCCGATCGGGTGCTAAGGTCGTGCCAAAAAAGGCGCGTCACTGTCGCATTTCTAGCCGGCTTGCGATCGGACGTCATCTCTTGGCGATCGCTGCCCCTTCTCTCAAATGCGTTTAGCGGCGCCGATGGCGAATAGCGCAAGCTTTTCCACCCGTTTCTACTCCACTACCGAGACTCGTCACCAACCTCCTTTTATTCGCTTCCATATGGCCCATCCTGTCTCCAATCGAGGAGGAGCGCGAACATGGGCCAAGCCGTAGAACGTCTCAGTCTCGGGAATTCTTCTGCTCGCCAAACTGCCGTTGTCGCCGGCACCATATTTGGCAGGGTGACAGTGCACGACAAGATATCAGGCGTTCTTGTCTGGGCTGAACTATGCTTGCAAGCCATAACCCAAAAATCGCCGATCCCTTTGAATTCGAGCCGGATGAATGGGTGTTTCAAAATTTTTGGCGGTTTTAGGCAGAACCCTCCGATGGCCCGCGTACCGGTCAAGCTTCGTGAGCACTTTAGGTTCGTCGATCAGGCATAGGTTTCTTTCCCATGCCACATGCTGGCCGTTTGCCTAGTTCGGAAGCCCTCGAGAGGCGTTGCTCGTCTTGGTATGGCGTCGCCCCTTTTTCCGATCCATCGGCCACGGAGCTAGAATGGTGTCTAGCTGTTGCCGCCTACTTGGTCATCCGGCATGGAGATGCCTATATACCGACCTTCGAAAGGCTGGAATACGAGGTCGAACAAATGCGGCGGAAGCTCGGAAATCGCGAGCGAGCGCAGCGCGTGCTGGCCACGCTCAACCTAAATGGCTCGGACAGCTGGAGCCGTGAGGTTGGTTCTCAAGGCCTGGATGGCGCCGCAATCACATTCGCCCGGGCGGGGTAAAAGCGATTTTTTGGAGCCACTCGCGCTTTTGCGCTAACGAAGGTCCCGCGCCGTATTTGGGCCGGATCCATTTGTGGCCCATCAGAGAAGCAATTACCTTCTCCGGCGCCTCAACTGCCGTCAGCCGGTCCTCGAAAGTGTGTCGCAGGCTATAAAGACTATGCTCGGAAGTCGGCAGAAGTTCCTTGCTGGCGAGCACCTTGTTGACGAGCGCTGAAAGTGACGCGGCCTTGTCGCGATAACGAGGAAAGCCGTCCGGATGGAGCTTGATGGCTGCAAGTGCGCCGCCAACCAAGGGAATGTCACGGGCTGAATGACCGGTCTTCAAGCGACGGCCATTGGGGCGCACCCGCACATGCGGGATTTCTCGATCGAGGTGGATTGTTTCGGTGGTGAGGTTTGCCGCTTCAGAAAGCCTGAGTCCGGTATCGGCAATCACATAGATTAGATGGCGGGCTTCGTCATTGAGTCCGTCGAGCGCGCCTTCAGCGAGTATCTTCTCCTGAATGAACTCCGCTGTGAACGCAGCGCGTTGCCCGGGGACGGCGCCGGAAAGACGCAGGTTTCGAAAAACCGGCTCCAGCTTGAGCTGGTGAGTCAGATCGACGACGCGCAGCATTTTCGAAACATGGCCGATGTCCTTGTTGGCCGTACCGATATCAAGTCCATCCTCAACGATCCGCTTTTGCCACCACTCGCGGAACGCGATTGCGTCGTCCCGAGTGAGGCTTGCGATCTCCTTGTCGCCAATGACTCCAACCAGATTGGCAACTGCGCGCTTTTTGGGGTTACGCCATTTCTTGATTTGGTTGGGCGACATGGCCAGCAAGTTCTGTTGCTCGATCGTCTCGAATTCCTTGATAAGACCGCTCAGGCGGACCGCTGGCCGCTTCTCCCCACCCATGACGGCCGAGACGTCCTGCGCGTCCTCGATCGATTTTTTGTCGAGGAGCAGCTTGATACGGGCCATGAGTTCGTCGAGCGGCCCCGCTGCTAGTTCCTCGTTAGTGCGATAGGCCAATCCAAATGACCGCGCGCGCTTCCTCGCGGCTTCGAAACGCAGCCCCGCCTCGGCGGATTGGCCTTCCCGCAGTCTACGCCAATACGCCTCCAGCCCCGCGCCGAGGCTTTGCACTGCATCTCGCGCCCGTACACCGCGGGGATCGTCAGCCACGGCGACGCCCGTGGAAATGCGTACTAGGCAGCGGCGATCAAACGCCGCGAATTCCTTCGGCACCCTGCGGACGAGATACCAGATGCCTTCACGTTTATGCGGCTTTGGCGCTGCGGAACGTCGCATTATCTTTCTCTAATGTTACACAGTTTGTTACACAGTCTAAGATATGTTTCGCTTCGTGCTGGTCAAGTGCAACAAGGAAGCTTTTGAAAGGAAAGGATTTTTATGGAAGCTATATGGCGGAGAGGGAGGGATTCGAACCCCCGATGGGCTTGCACCCATGCCGCATTTCGAGTGCGGTGCATTCGACCACTCTGCCACCTCTCCGCGGTCATGGTCGGCCGTTGCCGGCGCGGCGCACTAGATAACGGCTGAACGGGCAGGTTACAAGGCCAATCCGTCAGTTATTTGGCTTGCTTGGCAAGCGGCGGATTCACGGGCTGGTGGGTACAGCGAGGCCCGAGGCAGATTGCCGACCAGTCACCCATCCTCAGCCCAGGCGGGGGCAACGCCGTGGGCATGTCGGCACAGCCGGTCCGTGCCCGCCAATGACGGTCTCGAAACGGCGCGGCTGGTTTGCCTTGACTCGCCCCCAACCTTCGGTTAGGGACAGCGCGCAATCGGCGTGGAGGGTTCTTCCGCGCCGCTTGTTTTTTGAACCCGCAGACTGACAAAAAGACGGCTGAACTGCCTCAGGCGGTTCATCAAGGCCGACCGAACAGCGAAAGGCAAAAAATGTTCGCAGTCATTAAAACGGGTGGCAAGCAGTATCGCGTTGCCGCCAACGATCTCCTGAAGATCGAAAAAGTCGAAGCCAATGTCGGCGATATGGTCGAGATCGGCCACGTCCTTGCACATGGCGAAGGCGAGAATGTCACGTTCGGCGCGCCGTTCGTCGATGGCGCGGTGGTCACCGCCGAAGTCGTCGAGCAGGGCAAGAACCGCACCGTCATCGCCTTCAAGAAGCGCCGCCGGCAGAATTCGCGCCGCAAGATCGGCCATCGTCAGCTTTTGACCACCGTGCGGATCTCCGAGATCCTGCTGGGTGGCGCCAAGCCGACGAAGACGGCATCGGTCAAGGCGCCGAAGAAGGTGAAGGCCGAGGCCGCCACCGAGGTGCAGGCGGAAGCCGCGCCGAAGAAGGAGCCCAAGGCCAAGGCAGCCGAGACCGCGGCAGTGCCGCTGTTCAAGGCGCCGAAGGGTGAGCCGGACGATCTGACCGTGATCAAGGGCATCGGCCCGGTCGCAGCCAAGGATCTCAACGAGCAGGGCATCATCACCTTCGCGCAGCTCGCCAAGCTGACCGACAAGGATGTCGCCAAGATCGACGAGCACATGTCCTTCAGCGCCGACCAGATCAAGGACTGGCGCGAGCAGGCCAAGGAATTGGCTGCGAAGTAATTTTCTGGCGACCTGGTCGCCGGATCGGACTTGAAACGGAACGCGAACGCGTTCATAAGGCCTTTTAGGCGCCTTGCGGCGCAACGGAGTTAGTTAGATGGCACACAAGAAAGCTGGCGGCTCGTCGCGCAACGGTCGCGACTCGCATTCCAAGCGTCTGGGCGTGAAGAAGTTCGGCGGCGAAGCCGTCATCCCGGGCAACATCATCATTCGTCAACGCGGCACCACGTGGCATCCCGGCGTCAATGTCGGCATGGGCACGGACCATACGCTTTTTGCGCTCGAGACCGGCGCCGTGACGTTCAACAAAAAAGCCAACGGCCGAACCTACGTATCGGTCAACCCGATTGCCAAAGCCGCGGAGTAGCCGGTTCCGCACTAGAACACCGGCGCCCATCTCGGGACCGGTGTCTGGCAAAGCCAGGAAAAGGATCAGGGGAGATGGGTTTCCATCTCCCCTTTTTCTTGTGCCTGGAGGACTTTCAAATGGTTGCCGAAGCGGAAGACTCAGAAGACGAAAGTTACGCGATAGATTGTCCGGTGCTGGTCACCGAGCGACTGGTGATGCGGGCGCCTCACGAAGGCGATATCGCGCAACTGGTCGAACTTGCCGACAACCGCCATGTCGCCGAAATGCTGGCCCGCATGCCGCACCCCTATGGCGAGGCCGAGGCGCGCTCTTTCCTGGCCATGACCAAGTCG
Organism: Mesorhizobium sp. M7A.F.Ca.CA.004.06.1.1; assembly: GCF_003999135.1. NCBI lineage: Bacteria > Pseudomonadati > Pseudomonadota > Alphaproteobacteria > Hyphomicrobiales > Phyllobacteriaceae > Mesorhizobium > Mesorhizobium sp. M7A.F.Ca.CA.004.06.1.1. The sequence goes on from NZ_RZPQ01000364.1 coordinate 5,695, forward strand.
CGCCGGGCCGGTATCGCTTATGCCCTGACGCTGGCCGGCACCGACACTTTCGTCGGCTGCGCCGGTCTCAACACCACCGATCGCGGGCTGGAGCTCGGTTACTG
>NZ_RZPQ01000365.1:0-5789 GCF_003999135.1 Mesorhizobium sp. M7A.F.Ca.CA.004.06.1.1
TCCCCTCGCTGATGCCGAGATCGCGTGCCATTGGCGTCAGCAGACCTGCGGGCAGGAATTCGGCCGACACCAGGGCAAAGCTGGTGGCCGCCAATGAAATGACCGCGAACCAGGTGGCTGAACTCCACGCGGCTGGTGCATCGGCATCAAGGCCAATCGCGGCGTCTTCAATCTGTAATGTTGTGTCAGTCACGGAAAGATCTCCAAAGTTTGGAGGTCTTAAATAGGCGAGTCCGCTCGGATGATATGTATCTTAGAATCCGAAATTCATATCCATTCGTCCGGGAATTGTGCGGCGCACAACGCCCGGCGAGACATTGGTGATGCGCTTGAACGCGCGCGCGAAGGATGCCTCGGAATCATAGCCCAAACGGGTAGCGACTTCGGCAACCGACAAGCCGTTTTGGCCCAGCAATTCGCGGGCAAGCTGCATACGCAGGCGGGCGAGATAGTGTGCGGCACCCTCCCCCAATACCGCACTGAAACGCTCGGCGAAAATCGAACGCGATTGGCCTGCCACGCCGGCCAGGCTTCCCAGCGTCCAGTTGTGGCCGGGGTCGCGGTGCATGGCCGCCAAAGCGCGGCCTATATGGGGGTCGCGGATGGCTGCGAGCCAACCGGTGGTCGAGGCTCCGTTGCAATTGACCCAGCAGCGTATGAGCCGGGCCGTCAGCAAGTCGGCCATACGCGACAGAATCGTGGCGCTGCCCATCTGCGGTTGCGAGGCCTCCACCGTCATGGCCGCCAGCAAAGGACCGACGACCGGGTCATTGCCGGCCACGTCGCAACCCTTGATGACGGGCGGCATCAACGTTATCAATGGGTTGAGCGCATAGGAGTCCAAGGCCATGGAGCCGCAGAAAAGGGTGCTCGTGGCGCCCGTTCCTTGCCGTACCACTTCGCAGACGTTGCCCCCCAACTTGATCACCTGGCAACCTTCGAGCGAGTCCCCTGCAACGTCCGGCGCGCTCGCCAGCCGATGGGCGATGCCTTGCGGCAGCAGCACCAGATCGCCATCGCGCAACTCCTGCCAGCCTTGCGATTCAGTATGAATCCAGCACGGGCCCTGGCCGACAAAGTGAAACCGAAGCAGCTGTTGTTGCGGAAAGTCTATGCTCCATGGGTGCCGGAGCTCGCAGCGGCCATAGTTGACACCACTCAAGCGAAAGTCTTGCAGAACTTCGCTGAGCGCATCCATCGGGATATGTGGCGTCGAAGACGGACGGGACGAATAGTCAGGCATATACCTGATATAGATGCCGAACGTCCGGCAGGCAAGCGGGGACCGTTGTTCCACCAGGTGAATCGTTGCAGCGGCGCCCTACCCTTCCCGGCAGATTTCTCGCCTTGCCTCCCACTCCAACTGCATGCAAGGAGTTTCTGCTAGACACAGGGACAAGAGGCATGGCGGCGGAAGCATCGGGCAGTGATCTGGTTCAGGTGGTGGCACTGCTTGCTGCCGGCGTCGTTGCCGTTCCGATCTTCAAGCGCATGGGCCTTGGCTCGATCCTCGGCTATCTGGCCGCCGGCGTGGTGATCGGTCCGTTCGGCTTCGGCGTCTTTTCCGAATCGGAAGCCATTCTTCATGTCGCCGAGCTCGGTGTGGTGATGTTCCTGTTCATCATCGGGCTGGAAATGCAGCCGTCGCGGCTGTGGGGCCTGCGCCGTGAGATCTTCGGCCTCGGCGCGCTGCAGGTCGGCGTCTGCGCGCTTCTGCTGACCGGTGTCGGCATGGCTGGAGGGTTTCCGATCGCGCAATCCTTCGTCGCCGGCGCCGGCTTCGTGCTGACCTCGACGGCGATCGTCATGCAACTCCTGGAGGAACGCGGTGAAATCGCCGCACCGAAAGGCCAGCGCATCGTATCGGTCCTGCTGCTCGAGGATCTTGCCATCGTGCCGCTGCTGGCCCTGATCGCGTTCCTGGCGCCCGGCGGTACCGACACCAGCCTGATGGAGCGGCTGACCGAAATCGGCATCGGCCTTGCCGCGATCATCGGCCTGGTGGTGGCCGGCCGTTATCTGCTCAACCCGTTCTTCCGCATCCTGGCGGATGCCCGTGCCCGCGAGGTGATGACGGCGGCGGCACTTCTGGTCGTCCTTGGCTCCGCCCTCGCCATGCAGCTCAGCGGCCTGTCGATGGCGATGGGTGCCTTCCTGGCCGGCGTGCTTTTGTCTGAATCGACCTTCCGCCACCAACTCGAAGCCGACATCGAACCCTTCCGCGGCATCCTGCTTGGCCTGTTCTTTCTCGCGGTAGGCATGTCGCTCGACCTGCATGTGGTCGCGGCGAACTGGCGGCTGATCGCCATCTATGTCGTCGCCTACATGGTGATGAAGGCATTCGGTATCTACATCGTCGCCCGCATCCTGAAATCAGGTCACCGCGAAGCCCTGGAGCGCGCGGTCTTCATGGCACAAGGCGGCGAATTCGCCTTTGTCCTTTACTCGGCGGCCGCGGCGGTCGGCATCATCGATGGCCAGGCCAACGCGACGCTGACGGCGATCGTCATCATCTCCATGGTGCTGACGCCGCTGGCCATCATCGCCTTGCGCTATCTGACGCCGCGTGACGAGCAGTCGCTCGACGGGGTCGATGTCGCCGATGGCCTGACCGGCAGCGTGCTGGTCATTGGTTTCGGCCGCTTCGGCCAGATCGCGAGCCAGCCGCTGCTGCTGCGCGGCATCGACGTCTCGATCATCGACAATGACGTCGAGATGATCCAGGCGGCGGCCGATTTCGGCTTCAAGGTCTATTATGGCGACGGCACGCGACTGGACATCCTGCATGCCGCCGGCGCCGGCCGTGCGCGCGCCGTGCTGATCTGCGTCGACAAGGCCGATGTGGCTGTTCGCATCGCCCAGTTGATCAAGGCTGAGTTTCCTTTGCTCACCGTGCTGGCCCGCGCTTTCGATCGTGGTACCGCGCTGCAGCTCATTCGCGCCGGCGTCGACTACCAGCTGCGTGAAACCTTCGAATCCGCACTTGTTTTCGGCGGCTCGGCCCTGGAATCGCTGGGCGTCGATCCCGAAGACGTGGCTGAAACGATCGAAGACGTCAGGCGCCGCGACACCGACCGCTTCGAAACCCAGCTTGCCGAAGGCATTCGCGCCGGACAGCGCTTCCTGAGAGGCAATATCGGTACGCCGATTCCGACACCGCTCTCCACGCCGCGCCGGCCTGGTCAGGCACTCAATGAAGAAACCGCGGGTGTGCTGCACAAGTCCGAACCCGCCGATTGAGCAAGGAATTAGGCATGGAATTGGACAGCAGGGCCCTGTCGGTCACCAAATTCTGGCGCGATGCCGGCGAGGATGCCTGGTTCGAGAAGAACGAAGCATTCGATGCCGAGTTCCGCGACCGCTTTCTCGGCCTGCACTACGCCGCCGCGCGGCGTGAATGCGACGACTGGCTGGAACATGCCGAAGGCGCGCTGGCGCTGATGATCCTGCTCGACCAGTTTCCGCGGAACTGTTTTCGCGGCACCGGCCATATGTACGCGACCGATCCGCTCGCCAGATATTTCGCGGAGAGGGCGATCGCGGCTGGTCATGACCTGGCACTCGAGGAAGAACTCCGCGTTTTCCTCTACCTGCCTTACGAGCATTCGGAACTGCTGGCCGACCAGGACATTTCGGTCGAACTGACGCAGGCCTGGGCCGAGCCATACCTGAAGTACGCTGTCGAACACCGCGATATCATTCAGAATTTCGGCCGTTTTCCGCACCGAAACAAGATGCTTGGCCGCGAAACCACCCCGCAGGAGCAGACGTTCCTGGATGGCGGCGGCTTCTCCGGTTAAAGACCCCGCTCCAAGGTGTGTTGAGATTCAGGTCAGGCCGAGTCGAAAACGGTGGGTTCCGAGAACCGGAGCGGAGCGTACATTTGGGTACGTGAGCACCGGAAGCGCAGGAACTCGCCGTTTGCAGGCCGGCATCACCTGAATATCAACGCACCTAGGCCAACCACCAATCCCGGCCGGAGGACAATCGCTCGATGCCTGAAGTATCGACGGCGACCAGGCGGTCGGTGATGCTGCGACCGCTGACAACCAGGCCGGGCGCGATCTCGGCCAGCGGCGCCAGCACGAAGGCGCGCTCCAGCATGCGCGGATGCGGCACCTCCAGTCCGGTCTCGTGGATGACGCGGTCCCCGAACACCAGAATGTCGATATCGATCAGCCGCGGCCCCCAGCGCTCCTCCCGCACCCGCTTCAGCTTGCGCTCCGCATCGAGGCAGAGGTCGAGCAAGGCACGCGGTGCAAGCACGGTGGAAATCTCGGCGGCCGCATTGAGAAAATCGGGCTGATCGAGCTTGCCCCAGGGCGGCGTGCGATAAAGCGAGGAGACGCCGGTGACACGCGTATCCGCGTCGGCATCCAGCATGCGCAGCGCCGCGCCCATGGATTTCGCCGGATCGCCAAGATTGCCGCCAAGGCTGAGATAAACGGTACTATTCGGGCCAGACAACGGTCACCTCGACATAATCGAGCACGCCAGGCACCGGTGCGTTCGGCTTGCGCACCGTGATCTCGGCTTTCTTAATCTGCGGAAAACGCGCCGTCAGCGCACGGGCCACTTCGAGCGCCAGCGACTCGATGAGAAAACGGCGCTGCCCGGTGATGATCTTCTCAATGACGGTGAATGCAATGCCGTAGTGGACTGTATCCTCGATCGAATCCTCGGCAAGCGCGCGGCCTGGATCGACGGTGAGAACAGCATCGACATAGAAGCGCTGGCCGAGCCTTTCCTCCTCGTCCAGCACGCCGTGCCGGGCAAAGAAAGCGCAGTTCTTCATGCGGATGACATACATCGCTCAGTTTCTCGCCTGGTCCGTCCGACGCGCCAGCATAGCATCCGCGAGCGCCAAAGCGTCCACGTTGAATGCGACATCGTGGACGCGAAACAGATCGGCGCCCTGGAGCCTCAATATAACGCTGGTCGCCGCTGTTCCGACCCCTCTGTCGGCGGCATCACGGCCGGTGACCGTGCCGATGAAGCGTTTTCGCGACGTACCGGCCATCAGCGGCAGGCCGAGGGCATGCAATTCCGAAAAGCGTGCCATCAGGTCGAGATTTTCCTCCGCCGTCTCCTTGGCGAATCCGAAACCGGGATCGAGCACGATACGATCGTCGGCGATGCCGTTCTGGCGGGCGATTTCCAGCGACCTTCGCAGGAACGTCAGTTGATCGGCAATCGCATCCGGCAGCTTCTGGCGATCCCGCCCAGTATGCATGATGACAAGCCCCGCGCCGGTGTCGGCGGCGACACGCGCAATATCGGGCTCGCGCTGCAAACCCCAGACATCGTTGACGATATGCGCGCCGGCGGCGACCGCCAGCCGCGCCGTGTCGGCACGATAGGTGTCGACCGAAATCAGCACCTCGCTCACGCCCGCCAGCGCTTCGATCACCGGCAGGATGCGGTCCTGTTCCTGGCTGGCCGATACCGCGGCAGCACCTGGGCGCGTCGATTCTCCGCCGACATCGACAACCAGCGCCCCTTCCCCGATCATGCGGCGCGCCTGGGCCAGCGCCTTTTCAGGGGCGTCGAACTGGCCGCCGTCGGAAAAGCTATCGGGCGTGACATTGAGGATGCCGACGACCACGGCCTTGCCGCCAAGGTCGAGATGGCGTCCATGCGCCAACTGCCATCGCCGGGCCGTCATTGCTCATCGACCATGGAGTTCATCAATCATGTGTGATCCCTGGCGGATCAATTTCATTGCGCCGGCAACGGCCGTAAAGCAAGGTGATCGAAGAGGCAACATGATGAAGCGAGCCATGCTTGGC
>NZ_RZPQ01000366.1:0-5772 GCF_003999135.1 Mesorhizobium sp. M7A.F.Ca.CA.004.06.1.1
CGCAATGCGGCCAGCATACCGCCAGTCGCCGGGAAAGGGCGCGGCCGCTTCCGTGGTCGCCCCATCGATCCGCGCGGTCCAGCCCGTCGTCGGCACCTCGGTCATGCCGCCGAGCAAACCCTTCTCCGCCCGTTTGCGCAGAAGGATGGCGCCGTCGGCCCGCACGGCGACAAAGGCCGCGCCGTGCCGCTGCGGCTTGTCGGCCTTGGGCAGGCGCACCGGGAAGTGCTCGGGATCGCCTGAAACGACCGCGCTGCAGTCTTCGCGCAGCGGGCATAGCATGCAGCGCGGCCGGCGTGGCGTGCAGATGGTGGCGCCGAGATCCATCATCGCCTGGGCGAAGTCGCCAGGCCTTGTCCCGGGCACCATGCGCTCGACATGGGCACGGATTTCGGGCTTGGCTTCGCTGAGCGGGGTTGCGATCGAAAACAGCCGGGAGATGACGCGTTCGACATTGCCGTCGACAACGGCGGCGGGACGGTCGAAGGCAATCGCCGTGATGGCCGCCGACGTATAGGCGCCGATGCCTGGCAGTTCTCTCAAAGCCGTTTCCGTGTCGGGAAACCGGCCGCCACGCGCGGCCACAAGATCGGCACACGCCTTGAGATTGCGGGCGCGGGAGTAGTAGCCGAGCCCGGCCCAGGCCTTCATCACGTCCTCCGCAGGCGCCGCGGCCAGCGCCTCGACATCGGGCCATTTCTCGACGAAAATCCGGAAATAGGCCTTCACCGCTTCGACGGTGGTCTGCTGCAGCATGACCTCGGAGAGCCAGATACGGTAGGGATCAGGCCGCACGCCGCGCGCATGCTCACGAGGCGTGATGCGCCACGGCAATTCACGGTGGTGCACGTCGTACCAGCCTAGCAGGCGGGACGCGATATGCCCGGATGCAGCTCTGCTGCTATCTCCGGATGCAGCTCTGCTGCTGTCCCCGGATGTGGCTTTGCCACTATCCCAGGATACGGTCTTGCGGGTCTGGTCTGCTGGTGCCATTGATCTGTATCGGCCTGGCCGGTATCTGCTGGGGTCTTGGCTGGAGGACGTACATGGCAGGCAGAACGCCCTACGGCAATCCCGTCCCGGTCAGCGATCTCGCGACCAGGATCCTCGATCCGGTGCTGCGCAAGCGGGCTGGCATTTCGATCGGCCTCGTCCAGTCATGGGACGAGATCGCCGGCCCGCGGCTGGCCAGCCATTCGCGCCCCGAAAAAATCCAGTGGCCGCGCCGTATGCATGAGGACGATCCGTTCGAGCCGGCCGTGCTGGTCATTGCCTGCGAAGGCATGGCGGCACTTCATCTGCAGCACGAGACGGGCGAGATCATCAACCGGGTCAACGCCTTCCTCGGCTTCACCGCCATCAATCGCATCAGGATCCTGCAGAAGCCGGTGACAACCGACAAAGGAAGGCGCAAACCGGCCCTGAGGCCGCTGACGGCGGCTGAGAAGACGAAATTGTCGGGAACTGTCGGCCTGGTCGATAATGATGAACTGCGCGCCTCGTTGGAGAAACTTGGCGCGACCATTATTGGGGAGAGAAAATCATAGGCGTCTTGAAGAAAGTCATGGATTCGTCGTCACTATCTCGCATTCGTGATCGCCCTTGTCAGGTTTCGCGATTGGATTGGGGATCGAGATGCCTTAATTCGCGCCAACTCTCGCCTTTTCGTGTCTTTGCATTGCAAAATCCAACCCTTGTCAGGTGATTCGTATGAACCGTCCCCCGTTTGGCCAAAGCTTGTCTCGCAGAAACGTCCTGTCTTCGCTGGCCGCCATTCCGGCGGTGGCCCTGCTCGCCGCCTGCAGCGACTCTGGCGAGGAGGCGAAGGCCGCGGATGTGAAACCTGCGGCCCCGGCCGCCCCCGCGACGCCGGCCACGCCGGCCGCCGCCACCGCGCCGGAAGCCCAGGGCACCGTGGACATGGCGGAACTGATGAAGCCGGGTGCGCTGCCCGACAAACAGCTTGGCAAGGACGACGCCAAGGTCACCATCGTCGAATACGCCTCGATGACCTGCCCGCACTGCGCGCATTTCGCCGAGACCACCTTTCCGGACCTGAAGACCAAGTACATCGACACCGGCAAGGCGCGCTACATCCTGCGCGAATTCCCGTTCGATCCGAGTGCCGAAGCCGGTTTTATGCTGGCGCGCTGCGCCAAGGACAACTACTACCCTATGGTCGACGTCCTGTTCAGGCAGCAGGCGAACTGGGCTGGCGTTCAGAACACCAAGGATGCACTGCTGCAAATCTCGAAGCTCGCCGGTTTTACACAGGAGTCCTTCGAGGCCTGCTTGACGGACCAGAAACTTCTGGACGATGTGAGATCGGTCCAGAAGCGTGGCGCCAATGAATTCAAGGTCGACTCGACACCGACCTTCTTCATCAACGGTAAGACCTACAAGGGGGCGATGTCGATTGAGGAAATGTCGGCCATCATCGACCCTCTGCTCTGACGTCCAGTCAGCCCTGAGGCGGCGGCGCTTCGGCGTGCGCGGCTTCCGGTCGTGCCGCGAATTCTCATCGCAAAACCACGGTAATCCGCTTAGTGGGCGGCGCGAATGAAGTTTTCGCGCCTTCGCCTCCTCGGTTTCAAGTCCTTCGTCGAGCCCGGCGAGTTCGTCATCGAACGCGGACTGACCGGCATTGTCGGGCCGAACGGCTGCGGCAAGTCGAACCTTGTCGAGGCGCTGCGCTGGGTGATGGGCGAAAGCTCCTACAAGAACATGCGCGCGTCCGGCATGGACGACGTCATCTTTTCCGGCTCGGGCACGCGCCCGGCACGCAACACCGCCGAAGTCACACTTTTCCTCGACAACAGTGACCGCTCGGCGCCCGCTGCCTTCAACGATGCCGACGAATTGCAGGTGTCGCGCCGCATCGAGCGTGAGGCCGGCTCGCTTTACCGTATCAACGGCAAGGAGGCGCGCGCCAAGGACGTGCAGCTTCTGTTCGCCGACCAGTCGACCGGCGCGCGTTCGCCGTCGATGGTCGGTCAGGGCCGCATCGGCGAACTGATCCAGGCCAAGCCGCAGGCACGCCGCGCGCTGCTCGAAGAGGCAGCAGGCATTTCCGGCCTGCACACCCGCCGCCACGAGGCAGAACTGCGGCTGAAGGCGGCCGAGCAGAACCTCGAACGACTGGACGACGTCGTCGGCGAGCTGGAAAGCCAGATCGAAAGCCTGAAGCGCCAGGCGCGCCAGGCCTCCCGCTTCAAGAACCTGTCGGCCGATATCCGCAAGGCCGAAGCGACGCTGTTGCATCTGCGCTGGACGCTGGCCAAGACCCAGGAAGGCGAGGCGCGTTCGGCGCTGGCGGTTGCGACAGCCCTTGTCGGCGACCGCGCCGCGGCCCAGATGGCCGCCGCCAGGGAGCAAGGTATCGGTGCTCACCGATTGCCGGATTTGCGCGACGCGGAAGCCGCCGCCGCTGCTGCCTTCCAGCGCCTGTCGATCGCCAAGTCGCAGATCGAGGAGGAAGCCGGCCGCATCCGCGCCCGTCAGAGCGAACTCGAGCGCCGGCTACAGCAGCTCGACGGCGATATCGCACGTGAAGAGCGCATGGTCCGCGACAATGCGGACATTCTCGAGCGCCTTCGCACCGAAGAGGCGGCACTCAATTCGGAAAATGCCGGCGCCGCCGAACGCGAAGCCACCACCCGTGCGGCGTTCGAACAGGCGGCGTCGACGCTTTCGCAAAGCGAAGCCAAGCTCGCCGCGCTGACAGCCGAACGGGCCGAGGCTGCCGCCTCGCGCAACCAGATCGAACGGACGCTGCGCGACACCGCCGAACGCCGCGACCGCTTCGCGCGCCAGCTTGCCGATGTCGACCGGGAATTGTCTGAGATACTCTCCAAGGTCGCTGGCCTGCCCGATCCGGCCGAGAAGCGGGTGCTGGTCGAACAGGCCATGGCGCTGCTGGAGGAGGCCGAGGCTGCCGTGTCTGAGGCCGAGCAGTCTGTCATCGATGCCCGCGCCACGGAAAGTTCTGCCCGGCCACCGCTTCAGGATGCCAGGGCCGAGCTGGCGCGGATCGAAACCGAAGCGCGCACGCTGGCCAAAATCCTGAATGCAGCCAGCGGCGATCTCTTCCCGGCCGTGCTGGAGCAGATCAGCGTCGATCGCGGTTTCGAAACGGCGCTGGGTGCGGCCCTTGGCGAAGACCTCGACGTGCCGCTTGACCGCAGCGCGCCGGTGCATTGGGGCGAAAGCGCGATCCAGCCCGGCGACGCGGCTCTGCCGGAAGGCGTTAAAAGCTTGGCCAGCGTGGTCCACGCGCCGGCACAGCTCGCCCGCCGCCTGGCGCAGATCGGTATCGTCGATGCCGCCGGCGACGGCCGCCGGTTGCAGTCGCTGCTTGCTCCCGGCCAGCGGCTGGTCAGCCGTGAAGGCGCGCTCTGGCGCTGGGATGGCTTTACCGCAAGCGCCGATGCGCCGACCGCCGCAGCACAACGGCTGGCGCAGAAGAACCGGCTGGCTGAGCTCGATGCCGAGGCGATACAAGCGACGCTCGTCCTGCGCCAGGCCGAGGATGCGCTGGGAGAGGCTGAACAGGCGCTCCGCCTGGCAAGCGAGGCCGAGCGCAACACGCGCCAGGCCGGTCGTGACGCTCAGCATCGGCTGGACGCTGCCCGCAATGCGTTGGCCGAGGCCGAGAGGGCCGGCGGCGAATTGCAGAGCCGGCGCGCCGCACTCGATGAAGCGCGCGCCCGCATCGTCGACAGCCATGAGGAGATTTCGGCCGCCTTCGCCGAGGCGGAAATGCTGCTGCAGGACGCGCCCGATCTTGGCGATCTGCAATTGCAGCTCGAACAGTCCTCGGCCAATGTCGCCCGCGACCGCGCCGCGCTTGCCGATGCGCGCGCGGTGCATGAGGGGCTTCGGCGCGAAGCCGAGGCGCGCGCGCGCCGGCTCGATGCCATTGGCGCCGAGCGCAGCAATTGGCTGGAGCGGGCCGAAAACGCCTCGACGCAGATCGCATCGCTCGGCGAACGCAAGGCCGAGGCCGAGGCCGAACGCGAGCGGCTGGCCGATGCTCCCGATGAAATCAACGCCAAGCGGCGTGCCTTGCTGTCGCAGCTCACCGAGGCCGAGAGCTTGCGCAAGGCGGCGGCCGACCGTCTGCAGGAAGCGGAGAACCGGCAATCCGAACTGGACAAGGCCGCCACCGGCGCCATCCAGTTCCTGGCCGAGGCGCGCGAGACCCGCGTTCGCGCCGAAGAGCGGCTGACGGCGGCCGACGAGCGCCGGCTGGAGGTCGAGGCGCGCATACAGGAAACGCTGAACACGCCGCCGCATCTGGTCATCCGCCACACCGGTCTGGAGGCCGACAGCCCGATGCCTGAGATGGCCGAGATCGAGCGTCAACTCGACAGGCTGAAGATCGAGCGCGAACGGCTCGGCGCCGTCAACCTGCGCGCCGAGGAGGAGCAGAAGGAGCTATCCGACCGGCTGGAGGCGATCGTCTCCGAGCGCGAGGACATCATCGAGGCGATCCGCAAGCTCAGGCAGGCGATCCAGAGCCTCAACCGCGAAGGTCGCGAGCGGTTGCTGGCCGCCTTCGAGGTCGTCAACGGCCATTTCCAGCGGCTGTTCTCGCATCTGTTCGGCGGCGGCACGGCGGAATTGCAGTTGATCGAATCCGACGATCCGCTCGAGGCTGGCCTCGAAATTCTTGCCCGCCCGCCCGGCAAGAAGCCGCAGACCATGACGCTGCTGTCCGGCGGCGAGCAGGCGTTGACGGCGATGTCGCTGATCTTCGCGGTGTTCCTGACC
>NZ_RZPQ01000367.1:0-5770 GCF_003999135.1 Mesorhizobium sp. M7A.F.Ca.CA.004.06.1.1
GTGCAAAGGGCCAGGCGGTGATGCCACCTGGGGTCAGAGCAGACCGAGATCGGCCAGCTCGCGCCTGAGTTTCGGCGGCATCTCGATCAATCCGGCCTTGCCCTTGCCCAGATCGAGCGGCGCGTCCGCCGGTTTCAGGTAGCGCCAGCCCTGAAAAGCCCGGCGCGGCTGCCAGTCGGTGCGTACAACCTCGGGGTCGAGTATCAGATGGCAACGGCCTATGCCTTCACTGTCGGTGAACGGCCGGATTTCGGTGATCAACTGGCGGCACTGCACATTGCCTTTGATCACCCAATAGAGCGAACCGCCATCGGTAACCTCGGCGCCGCGTGTCGGCATCATGCGGGTGGTGTGATACTGCTCGACCGGCTCACCGGCGCGCCGCCGCTCGTCGAGGCGGAAGGCGATCCACTCTTCGAGATCCTCGACGCTGTCGCAGCCGACACAGAGTTTTATGAGATTGAGAGACATCGCTTAAGGTTAGTCCCGCACGCGAACGCGTCAACGACCGGATCGACTTCTCCACAGCGGCGGTTTAGGCCAGCCTTCAGCACTCCACGACGTTGACTGCAAGCCCGCCAAGGCTGGTTTCCTTGTACTTCTCGTTCATGTCGAGGCCGGTCTGGCGCATGGTCTCGATCGCCGCATCGAGCGGTACGAAATGGATGCCGTCGCCCTTGATGGCCAGCGACGCGGCCGTCACCGCCTTGACCGCGCCCAGCGCATTGCGCTCGATGCACGGCACCTGAACCAGACCACCAACCGGATCGCAGGTCATGCCGAGATGATGTTCGAGCGCGATCTCGGCGGCATTCTCGACCTGTTCGGGCGTACCGCCCATGACGGCGCACAGGCCCGCTGCGGCCATCGCCGACGCGGAGCCTACCTCACCCTGGCAGCCGACCTCGGCGCCCGAGATCGATGCGTTGGTCTTGATGATGCCGCCAACGGCGGCAGCCGTCAGCAGGAAATCACGAATGCTCGGCTGGTCCGCCTCGGGATGGAAATGCAGCCAGTAGCGCAGCACCGCCGGCAGCGTGCCGGCAGCGCCATTGGTCGGCGCGGTGACCACGCGGCCGCCGGCGGCATTTTCCTCGTTCACGGCCATGGCGTAGATCGACAGCCAGTCATTGGCGAGCAAAGGATTGGGCTTGTTCTGCTGCCACTGCTCCTGCAGCTTATCGTGCAGCATGCGGGCACGGCGGCGCACCTTCAGCCCACCCGGCATGATGCCATCCTGCGACAGGCCACGGTCGATGCAGCCCTTCATGGCGCTCCAGATTCCGTCGAGGCCGGCGTCGAGCTCCTCGCGCGTCATCTGCGTTTCCTCGTTGACGCGTTTCATGTCGGCGATGGAAAGACCGCTTTTGCCGGCCATGGCCAGCATCTCGACCGCATTCTTGAACGGATAAGGCACTTTCTTGCCTTCGGTTGTCACCGAACCCTTGGCTTTCATCCGCTGCAGTTCTTCTTCGGAAACCACGAAGCCGCCGCCGATCGAATAATAGATCCGCTTGAGCAGCAGGCGGCCGCCGGCGTCATAGGCGTAGAACGCCATGCCGTTGGCGTGACCGGTGAGCGGCGTCTTGCGGTCCAGCACCAGATCGGTGGCCGGATCAAAGCGATAGGAGGGATGGCCGGGCGGCGAAATGCGCTTTTCGGCGGCGATGCGGCTGGCAATGCCATCGGCCTGGTCGGGATCGACCGTCTGCGGCGTCAGACCGGCAAGGCCGAGCATGACGGCGCGATCACTGCCGTGGCCAATACCGGTGTAGGCGAGTGACCCGTGCAGGCTTGCGCCAAGCCGGTCGACCTTGACGCCCGCCGGACGCGGCCAGTCATTTCCCGCGACCTCGTCGAGAAACCGCGCAGCGGCGGTCATCGGCCCCATCGTGTGCGAACTCGACGGTCCTATGCCGATCTTGAACAGGTCGAAAACCGAAAGGAACACGCGGCGTTGTCTCCTGGAGTCAGGTCGAGGACTACATATAGGAATTCCCACGATGTTTCCGCTCTTTTGGAAATCGCGGCGCTGCACCCGCCGACCTTGTTTGCTCCGGCAGCGACATTGGTACGATCGCTGTATGCGGACATCGAAGCGATTGCGCTGAATGTGATAAATTCAGTCCATGGGCGATTCCCTCGATCTTTCGACAGCCGATCTCGCGGCGCTGGCCTTCTTCCTCGTCGCGTGGCTGCTGCACACGTTCGCCTCCGACGGCAAGCTGGTCAGCCGCATGTCGCTGACGACGGCGATGAATGCACAGCGGCAAGCCTGGATGCGGACCATGGCCGAGCGCGAGATCCGCATCGTCGACACCGCCATTATGAGCGGGCTGCAGCAAGGCACCGCCTTCTTCGCCTCCAGCTCGCTGATCGCGATCGGCGGCTGCTTTGCCTTGCTCGGCGCGTCCGACCGGGTTCTTGAAGTGCTCAGCGACCTGCCCTTGGGTGGCGCGCCGTCGCGCGCGGCTTTTCAGATAAAGGTGTTCGGACTGGTGCTGATCCTGGCGTTTTCGTTCTTCAAATTCGGCTGGGCGTACCGGCTGTTCAACTATTGCACGATCCTGATCGGCGCCGTGCCGATCCCGCATGGCGAAGCCTCACGCAATCCTGTCACCGAAACGGCGGTGTGGCGTGCGGCGCAAATGAACATGCTGGCCGGAAAGCACTTCAACTCCGGCCTGCGCGGGGTGTTCTTCTCGATCGGTTATCTCGGCTGGTTCGTCGACCCCATGGTGTTCGTGTTGTCGACGCTGTTGCTGCTGGCCGTTCTGGTGCGGCGCCAGTTCTTCTCGGCCGCCAGGCAGGCGGTGATCGGTCAGCCGCCTGGAAAAGGCTGATCGATCCGGCCAGACAGCCAATAGGCAAAAAGCCCGATCCATTCGCGGATGGCCATGGTGGTGGCCTGCAGTGAGTCGGCCGGATTATCGCGGAACAGCCCGATGCCTTCTTTGCCCGAGGTGCGATAGTCGACCGGCCAGGGAACGGTGGCGAAGCCGGCCTTGTCGAACAGCGCCTTGGCGCGCGGCATATGGAAGGCTGAGGTCACGAGCAGCCAGGTCTCGCCGGGCTTCGGCGTGACCAACTCCTTGGTGAAGACCGCGTTCTCATAGGTGTTGCGGGATTTGTTCTCCAGGATCAGACGATCGGCGGCCACGCCAAGCGCGGTGAGCAGGCGCGGCGCGGTTGCGGCATCGCCCTCGCCATCGAGAAACAACGCGCCGGTGCCGCCGGAGACGACCACCTTGGCGGTGGGAAAGCGCCGGGCCAGAACTGCGGTCTCGACCATCCGATCGCCGCTGCTGTTCAACTCATAGCCGCCCCGCGCCAGATTGATGGCGCCCTCAAAGCCGCCGCCGAGCACGACGATGCCGTCGACCTTTGCCGGCAGCGGCGGGCGCGCGAAGCGCTCTTCCAGCGGATTGAGCATCATGGCGCCGAGCGACGTCCAGGCTGACAGCGCAAGGATCAGAAATGCCAGCAAGCTGCCGGTGGCCGCCAGCCGCCGGCGCCCGATCATGGCCGCGAGCAGTCCCGCCAGCAGCAGGAAGATCGCCAGGTTGAGCGGCTGGATGAAGAACCAGAAGATCTTGGACAGGTAGAAGAACATCGCTCACCCCATTGCAGCGCCGCGCGGGCGTGGGCGCTCAAAGGACGCTAACACTTTGATTTTGCGCAGGATCCTTCCGAAAATCGATTCCGACTTTCAGGGCATGCGCTAGACGAGCGACGTCCCTACCACCACTTCTCCGGCTGGAACGTGCCTGCGGCCTGCTCGATGACGGCGGCGGTCTGGAACAGCGTTTCCTCGTCGAACGGCCGGCCGATCAGCTGCAGCCCGAGCGGCAGGCCCTTGGCGTCGAGCCCGGCGGGTACGGCGATGCCCGGCAGGCCGGCCATGTTCACCGTGACGGTGAAGATGTCATTGAGGTACATCTTGACCGGATCGGCAGCCATGTCCTCATCGGCGACGCCGAAGGCGGCGGAAGGCGTTGCCGGGGTCAGGATGACATCGACGCCGGCGGCGAAGACCGTCTCGAAATCCCGCTTGATCAGATTGCGCACCTTCTGCGCCTGCAGATAGTAGGCGTCGTAATAGCCGGCCGACAGCACATAGGTGCCGATCATGATGCGGCGCTTGACCTCGCGGCCGAAACCGGCGGCGCGGGTCTTCTCATACATGTCGACGATATCCTTGCCCGGCACGCGCAATCCGTAGCGGACGCCATCATAGCGGGCGAGGTTGGACGAAGCCTCGGCGGGCGCCACGATATAGTAGGCAGGCAGCGCGTACTTCGTATGCGGCAGGGAAATGTCAACGATCTCAGCGCCGGCGTCCTTCAGCCAGGCAATGCCCTTCTGCCACAGCGCTTCGATCTCTTCGGGCATGCCGTCGACGCGGTATTCCCTGGGAATGCCGACCTTCATGCCCTTGATGGGCTTGCCGATCACCGCCTCATAATCCGGCACTGGCCGGTCGACCGACGTCGTGTCCTTCGGATCGACTGATGCCATCGACTTCAACAGGATCGCGGCATCGCGCACGTCGCGCGCGATCGGGCCGGCCTGGTCGAGCGACGAGGCGAACGCGACGATACCCCAGCGCGAGCAGCGGCCATAGGTCGGCTTGATGCCGACCGTCCCGGTGAAGGCGGCCGGCTGGCGGATCGAGCCGCCAGTGTCCGTCGCGGTCGCGCCGGCGCACAGGAAGGCGGAGACTGCCGTGGCCGACCCGCCGGAAGAGCCACCCGGCACCAACTGCGCATTGTCCAGGCTGCGCACGGCCCTCGTGCCGCCGGCCGAGACGAAGCCGCCATCGCCCTGATGCGTCGTCGGCATCACCGCAGTATCGAGGCGCGAGCGCCGCCACGGATTGATGACCGGACCATAGTAGGACGTCTCGTTGGACGAACCCATGGCGAACTCGTCCATGTTGAGCTTGCCGAGCATAACGGCGCCGTCGGCCCACAGATTTGACGTAACGGTCGATTCGTAGCGCGGCTTGAACCCGTCGAGCACATGGCTGCAAGCCTGCGTGTGGACGCCTTCGGTGCCGAACAGGTCCTTGATCCCCAACGGAATGCCTTCCAGCGCACCGCCCTCGCCCTTGACCAGCCTGGCGTCGGACGCCTTGGCCATGTCGCGCGCCTTGTCGCCGGTCACGGCGACATAGGCATTGAGCGCCGGATTGGCGCGCTCGATAGCGCCGAGATAGGCCTCGGTGATCTCGGTCGCGGTGATTTCCTTGCCGCGCAGCTTGGCGCGGGCCTGTGAAATCGTCAGCTGGGTCAGGTCGCTCATCAAAGGCTCTTTTCGTAAAACACCGACCACTCAGAATCGGGATAATCCAGCACCGGGCCGCAACGCGAAAACCCGGCGCGTTCGTAGACTGTCCACGCCGCGGGATGACGATCGCCCGTCTCCAGCACCAGTCGCTTCAGTCCCTCGTTGCGCGCCAGCGCCTCGACCCGCTCAACGATTTTCGCGCCGATCTTCTGGCCGCGATGCGACGGCCTGATATACATGCGCTTGACCTCGCCAATGGCGCCGTCATGACGCTTCAGCGCGCCGCAGCCGATGGCCAGGCCTTTATCGCGGGCGATGAAAACCGTCGTGTCCTGACCGGCCATCTGCTCAACCGTCAAATGGTAGCAATGCTCCGGCGGCGTCAGTTCGAGCAAGGTCTCGTTGAGTTCGGTGACCAGCCCGCGCAGGTCGTCCTGGAGCGGCGTCTCAATGGCGATCTCGATTGCCATCGGCGGACTTA
>NZ_RZPQ01000368.1:0-485 GCF_003999135.1 Mesorhizobium sp. M7A.F.Ca.CA.004.06.1.1
TCCGCCTTCACCACCCGGCCATGTGGGCCGGTGCCAGTCACGGCAGACACATCGACACCGGCCTCCTTCGCGATGCGGCGCGCAAGCGGCGACGCGAAGGTGCGCTCGCCGGCCGCATGGCCGTTGGCAACCGGAGCCGCATCTGCCTTGGATGCGGTCGCGACCGGTTCGGCCTTGGGTGTCTCAGCCTTCGGTGCGTCAGCCTTGGGAGCCTCCGCTTTCGGCGTCTCGGCTTTGGCCGGTGCAGCACCGCCCCCGCTTTTCGCGGCGGCGCCTGCATCCTCACCTTCGGCGGCGAGCACGGCGATCAGCGCGTTGACCTTGACGCCTTCGGTGCCGGCGGGAACGACGAGCTTTGCCACCGTGCCCTCATCGACAGCCTCGACTTCCATCGTCGCCTTGTCGGTCTCGATCTCGGCAATCACATCGCCCGGCGAAACCTTGTCGCCCTCTTTCACAAGCCACTTGGACAGATTGCCCTCTTC
>NZ_RZPQ01000368.1:495-5769 GCF_003999135.1 Mesorhizobium sp. M7A.F.Ca.CA.004.06.1.1
ATTTTGTCCTCCCGCCCCGTTCAGCGATACGTGACGGCTTTGACCGCCTCGATGACTTCGCCGACATTCGGCAACGCCAGCTTCTCGAGGTTCGCCGCATAAGGCATCGGCACATCCTTGCCGGCGATGGTGATGACCGGCGCGTCAAGAAAATCGAAGGCGCGCTGCGACACCTGGTTGGCGATATGGTCGCCGACCGAGTTCTGCGGATAACCTTCCTCCACCACCACCAGGCGGTTGGTCTTCTTGACCGAGGCGATGATGGTGTCGAGATCGAGCGGCCGGATCGTGCGCAAGTCGATGATCTCGGCATCGATGCCAAGGCCACGCAGTTCCGCTTCAGCCTTGACCGCATAGGTCATGCCGATGCCGAAGGAGACGATGGTGACGTCCTTGCCTGATTTATGGATGCGCGCCTTGCCGATCGGCAGCACGAAATCGTCGAGCTTCGGTACGTCGAAGGACTGACCGTAGAGGATTTCATTCTCGAGGAAGATGATCGGATTGGGATCGCGGATCGCAGCCTTCAACAAGCCCTTGGCGTCAGCGGCGGTGTAGGGCATCACCACTTTCAGGCCCGGAATGTGGCTGTACCAGGCGGCATAGCACTGCGAGTGCTGAGCGGCGACGCGTGCGGCGGCACCGTTCGGTCCACGGAACACGATCGGCGCGCCCATCTGGCCGCCGGACATATAGAGCGTCTTGGCGGCCGAGTTGATGATCTGGTCGATCGCCTGCATGGCGAAGTTGAAGGTCATGAACTCGACGATCGGCTTCAGGCCGGCCATCGCCGCACCCACGCCAACGCCGGCAAAGCCATGCTCGGTGATCGGCGTGTCGACGACGCGCCGCGGCCCGAATTCCTGCAGCAGGCCTTGCGTGATCTTGTAGGCGCCCTGGTATTCGGCAACCTCCTCGCCCATGACGAAGACATCGCCGTCGCGGCGCATTTCCTCGGCCATCGCATCGCGCAGCGCTTCGCGCACCGTGGTCGAGACCATTTCCGTGCCGGCCGGAATGTCCGGATCGGCGGCGATTTCCGACTTCGGAGCAGCAGCCACCGGCGCAGCCGGCTTTGCGGCCTCCGCCTTATCCTCTGCCGCCGCCGGAGCCTCTGCCTTTGCAGGCGCTTCCGCCTTGGCGGGCGCCGCGGCCTTGCCGATATCCCCGGCACTTTCGCCGTCCTGTAGCAGCACGGCGATCGGTGTGTTGACCTTGACGCCTTCGGTACCGGCGGCGATCAGGATCTTGCCCAGCGTGCCTTCGTCAACGGCTTCGACTTCCATCGTCGCCTTGTCGGTCTCGATCTCGGCGATGACGTCGCCGGCGACGACTTTGTCGCCCTCGTTCTTCAACCACTTCGAAAGATTGCCCTCTTCCATGGTCGGCGAGAGAGCGGGCATGAGAATTTCGATCGGCATGTCCTTGCCCTCCCGTTACAATACGATATCGGTCCAGAGCTCGGACGGATCCGGCTCCGCGTCGTTCTGGGCAAATTCGGCGGCATCCGCGACAATGTCGCGGACCTCCTTGTCGATGGTCTTGAGCTCGTCCTCGGTCGCCCACTTCTTTTCCATCAGCCGTGCCTTGACCTGCTCGATCGGATCATGGTCCGAGCGCATCTTCTGCACTTCTTCCTTCGAGCGGTATTTCGCCGGGTCGGACATCGAGTGACCGCGATAGCGGTAGGTCTGCATTTCGAGAATGATCGGCCCGTTGCCGGCGCGGCACCATTCGGTCGCCTGGTCGCCGGCGGCCTTGACGGCGCGGACATCCATGCCGTCGACCTGGATGCCGGGAATCTTGAACGAGGCGCCACGGTGCGAAAAATTGGTTTCCGCCGAAGAGCGCGACACCGAGGTGCCCATGGCATAGCGGTTGTTCTCGATGATGTAGATCACCGGCAGCTTCCACAGCGAGGCCATGTTGAAGCTTTCATAGACCTGGCCCTGGTTGGCCGCGCCATCGCCGAAATAGGTCAGCGAAACATTGTTGTTGTCGCGGTAGCGGTTGGCGAAGGCCAAGCCCGTGCCGAGCGACACCTGCGCGCCGACGATGCCGTGGCCGCCGTAAAAGTGCTTTTCCTTTGAGAACATGTGCATGGAGCCGCCCTTGCCCCGGGACAGGCCGCCCCGACGCCCGGTCAACTCGGCCATGACGCCGCGCGGCGACAGTTCCATCGCCAGCATGTGGCCGTGGTCGCGATAGGCGGTGATCATCTGATCGCCATCGATCAGTGCCATCTTCATGCCGGTGACGACCGCTTCCTGGCCGATATAGAGGTGGCAGAAGCCGCCGATGAAACCCATGCCGTAAAGCTGGCCGGCCTTTTCCTCGAAACGACGGATGAGCAGCATGTGCCGGTAAGCGGCAAGCTCTTCGTCCTTGGTGAATTCGGCAGGCTTGGGGGCCGAAAGCCCCGATTTGCCGTCGGATTTGGATTTGGCAGGCGCTTTTCTGGCGGCGGTGGCCATGCATCACTCCCTGTTGGCGTCTCTTTGTGGACATTAGAGCAGATGAAATCTGCTCTGGGGAGATCAGCTCTTCCCCACCGATTTAAGGGAGGCTAACACGCGTCAAAGCGTTGCGCCATGCCGAATTTGCATAGCTGGCATGCGCCTAAGCGATTAAAATCATTGAAAATATTGATGATTAACTTGAAATCAGTTATTTCGACGAGGTCGGCAACATAATGGTGATTTCGTCAGCCTGGGACAGATTGAGCGCCTTGCGTGCCTGCTCATCGAGCATGTCCTTTTCGAGCGTGCCTTCATGCATCAACCGAACGCGGCGCTCGAGTTCCATGCGGCGCGCCTTGATCACATCGAGCTGGCCTTGCAGCGCCACCGTCTGGGCTTCCAGCTGATATTTCGAATAGATGCCGAATTCGCCGTGATAGGCGTGAAAGCCGAAATAGGCCAGGAACGCCACGCAAAGCGAGGGAATGATCAGTCGGCCGGTGTTTCTCTGCTTGTGCTGACGCGTCCACATGATCCAAATCCTCGCGGCCGCGAACTCAGGCGGCTCACGATCTTTTTCGCCCGATTGTGCTTAACGGACGGTTACGGGTGTCCTGTTGGGCGGCGTCGAAACAAAAAAGGGCGGGAATGCTCCCGCCCTTTTGTCCGGTATCGATGAGCCGGTGTTTCTGGATCAGCCCTTGACCACCGACTTGCCGGCATAGCTTGCCTGCTTGCCGAGTTCTTCCTCGATGCGGATCAGCTGGTTGTACTTGGCCATGCGGTCGGAGCGCGACAGCGAGCCTGTCTTGATCTGTCCGCAATTGGTGGCAACCGCGAGATCGGCGATGGTCGAATCCTCGGTTTCGCCCGAGCGGTGCGACATGACGGCAGTGTAGCCGGCCTTGTGCGCGGTCTCTACGGCGTCGAGCGTTTCCGTCAGCGAGCCGATCTGGTTGACCTTGACGAGGATCGAATTGGCAACGCCCATGCGGATGCCGTCGCGCAGCCGCGCCGTATTGGTGACGAACAGGTCGTCGCCGACCAGCTGCGTCTTTTTGCCGATCAGGTCGGTCAGGTACTTCCAGCCTTCCCAGTCGTCCTCGGCCAAGCCGTCCTCGATCGAGATGATCGGATAGTCGGCGGCAAGCTTGGCCAGGTATTTGGCCTGGGCCTTGGGATCGCGCGTCTTCTTCTCGCCCTCATAGACGTAGTTGCCGTCCTTGAAGAACTCGGTCGCGGCGCAATCGAGGCCGAGCGCGATCTCGTCGCCCGGCTTGAAGCCAGCCTGCTCGATCGATTCCATGATGAAATCGAGCGCCACCGGCGCGCTTTTCAGGTTCGGGGCGAAGCCGCCCTCGTCGCCGACATTGGTGTTGTGGCCGGCGTCTTTCAGTTTCTTGCGCAGCGTATGGAAGATTTCCGAACCCCAGCGGACACCTTCGCGCAGCGTCGGCGCGCCGATCGGCAGGATCATGAATTCCTGGAAGTCGATCGGGTTGTCGGCATGCGCGCCGCCATTGATGATGTTCATCATCGGTACCGGCAGGAGATGCGCCTTGGTGCCACCGACATAACGGTACAGCGGCAGACCGGCGGCATCGGCGGCCGCCTTGGCCACCGCCAGCGACACACCGAGAATGGCGTTGGCGCCAAGCCGGCTCTTGTTGGGCGTGCCGTCAAGCTCGATCATGGTCTGGTCGATATGGATCTGGTTTTCGGCTTCCATGCCGCCGATGGCCTCGAACAGCTCGCCGTTCACCGCTTCGACGGCCCTGAGCACGCCCTTGCCGAGATAGCGGGCGCCACCGTCGCGCAGTTCGACGGCCTCGTGGGCGCCGGTCGAAGCACCCGACGGCACCGCCGCGCGGCCCATCGAGCCGTCTTCGAGAATGACATCGACCTCGACGGTCGGATTTCCACGGCTGTCCAGGATTTCACGCCCGACAATGTCGATGATGGCGGTCATTTGCGATGTCCTCGATTGATCTGAAGAATGCCGCACGTCTTAGCCAAAGTGCTGCAAAAGGCAATCGGCCGGCCGGCAATTATTGCCGCGGCATCAGCCTCTGAACGATTCACGAAGCGCAAATCGCTGTCATCATAAGTCATGCACGGTCGGCTGACTTCCGGTTAAGGTGCAGCGCGCGGGGCGAAACAGGAGGAGTTTCGCCATGTCCCAGTTGAGTGGTATCGTGAGTCTGTTCCTGATCGCGGCGGCATTCCTGACGTCGTGCGACAATCAGCAGTCGCCGCCGAAGGCGATGGCCCCCTTACACGTCAGCGAATAAGCCAGAATACAAAGCGGCCCCGTCTCTCGACGGGGCCGCTTTGTCGTTGCTGTCAATGCCAGTAAGGCGTGACCTTGTAGTAATTGTAAGATTCGTCGCGCGCCGCCTCGCCATCCGCCCCGCTCAATTCGTTGATCGAATAGGCAGGCGCCGCCCTGAGTTGTTCCTTGGAAAACGGCACGACATAGCCACCCTTGTCCTCATCATAGTCGAGGCTCGCCCACGGAATGGCGTGATATTTTTCGCCAATGCCGAGGAAGCCGCCAAAACCGATCACCGCGAACATGATGCCGTTCGTCATCTTGTCGAGCATCACATCCTCGATGCTTCCGATGCTCGTGCCTTCGGTATTGTAGACCGATGTACCGATGACCCGTGAGGCGGCGATGGCTTGGGTGTGACCTGTCTGGGTTGTCATGATTGTGCTCCTCATTGTGGTTTAGAACCATACTTGGACAATGAGGGGCGCGGGCGAAGGTTCCCGACTTTTCGGCGACGCCCGGTCACTCCGCGAGGATGAAGGT